>PWVE01000005.1 GCA_003562335.1 PVC group bacterium | reverse complement strand
GGATGTTGGACCGCCGGATTCAGCAGTGCCGTCAGCAGTTGGGTACGGACGCGGACGCCGCCCAGGCTCGAACGGTTGAAAACGAGCGCACGCAGTTGGTGCTGTTGAAAAAGCGGCTGGAAGCGTTATGGATCGCCAAGCGCTGGGACGAAGCGGTACCGATCCTGGAATTGGACGATTAACCCAGAGAGGCTCTTGAAAACCTCTAAGGTCGACACGGAGGTCGACCCTCCTGTAATTAGTCAGGAATATTCCAAAGGTTCCCGGAGGGGCAGGCTCCGTCCTGCCCTAATGAACGGGAGGTTTTGCAAGAGCCTGCGGAGTAATGCGGTCAACCCGCGCTGGGTCCGGGCAGACGTTGTTGGGCTTCCTGGCGAAAACCTTCGAAGGCGCGATCGTAGCGTTTGCGGTCCTCATCGCCCGCCGTCTCGTTAAATTCCTTTTGCAGTTCCCGGTAGGGGTTGTGGGCCAGTCGCAAAAGTTGCCACAGGCCGCCCATCAAATCCTCGGCACGCCGCCGGTAGTGCATGGCGGGCAACTGGCATTCTTCGCGGGTGGTTTTGAGGAACTGGCACAGAAAACTCTCGGCTTCTTCCAAATGCGCTTGGTGTTCCATCATCGAGTACATGGACTGTACGTTGTCGTGGATCAACTCCAGAAACCGCAGAAAATCCGGCTCGCGCTTAAACGCCTGGGGCGAGCGACTGGCAAAGAACGCGTGTTTGCGGGCCGTGCCCAGTCCGTCCAACACCTGTTTTAAGTGGGCGATCCGGGTGGCGGTGTCCATCTCCTGTAACGGTAGATACAGGAGCTCCACCGCCCGCTCATACAAGGCATCGCGTCGCGCCAAATGTACCGGACGGTTAAGGTGAGTATGAATAATCATCGCCAGAAATATAACAAAGCCAGGTCTGCCCGCGCAATCTTCAATATTGATAAGGGGCCGGATGTGATTATAGTCAGCTCCATGAAACGTTTTGTTCACGTGGTAGACGCTTGCAAGCGCCGGGCTGGAATTTGTTGGGTACGCGCGTCCGCCCATCGCCGTTGGTGTCGGCGCTGGTGGTTGAGCGGATGGTTACCCTTGGCGTTGGCCGTGGCCAGCGGCGTGCCCGGGCCGGATAACGGCCCGGACGGGTTGGGTATGCTGGTGGCAGGCACTTGGGACGAGGCCGCATTGGAACGGGTACGGGCATTCGTACAGCGCAATACCAGTGTTAAAGTGCGCGTGCGCCCTTCCCTGGAGCTGGAACCGTTGGCGCCGTTGGACGCGTTGAACGACTTATTGGCTCTCGAACGGGATCCTGCAGATGCGGCCTGGGTGGTCTTGTATGCCGGGGATCAGGATTTTGAACCGCATACAGTTTACGATTACGAGACGCGCGTGGCGGTGGTCAACCTGCCGGTAGTGGCCACCGACGTGGCGGAGACGGAACTGCGCCGGGTTGAAAAGTTGACCATCCGCAGTTTCGGTCTGCTGCTGGACGTGCCGCTGGTACCTAACCCGCACTCGGCGTTATGGACCTATCGCACAATGGAGGAGCTCGACTTCATGGGGCGCAATTTTGATCCGCCTTCACTTATTCGCTTTCAGCAAAACGCAGCGGACAAGGGCATACCATTGATTGAAAATCATCCTTTCTTGTTACACCGGGAGTAGTCGACATGCTTGATTTACGTACCATTCGCGAAAACGAAGCCACGGTTCGTAACGCCCTGGCACAACGCGGGGCCGGTGTGAATTTGGATGACCTGCTGCGGCTGGACCAGGAACGGCGGGCGACTTTACAGGAAGTGGAAGGGTTAAAGAGCGAGCGGAACACCGTGTCCAAGGAAATCGGTGCCCGTAAACGAGCAGGCGAAGATACGCAGGCGCAGCAGGAACGGGTGCGCGAAGTCGGCCGCCGCATTGCTGAATTAGACGAGCGCGTGCGGACACTGCAAACCGATCTCGAAGCCCGGTTATTGCGGATACCCAATATCCCCTATCGCGAAACGCCGGTGGGGGCCGATGCATCCGGCAACCGTGTGGTGCGGGAGGTGGGTACGCGCCCCGCTTTTGATTTCGAGCCGGCCGACCACGTGGCGCTGGCCGAACGACTGGGCTTGGTGGACTTCGCGCGCGGCGCGCGAATCAGCGGCGCAGGCTTTTTGGTGTACACTGGATGGGGCGCGCGCTTGGAGCGGGCGCTGGTACAATTCATGTTGGACCTGCACACCCGCGAACACGGCTACACGGAAATCCAGCCGCCGCTGCTGTGTCATGCCGCCACCATGACGGGCACCGGCCAGTTACCCAAAATGGCCGAGGACATGTACACCATTGAAGCGGACGGCCTTTATCTGATACCGACGGCCGAAGTGCCGGTGACCAACCTGCATCGCGAGGAAATACTGGACCGGCCGCTGCCGATCAAATACGTGGCGTACACGCCCTGTTTCCGGCGCGAGGCGGGCGCGGCCGGTCGCGACACGCGCGGGATGATCCGGGTACACCAGTTTGACAAGGTGGAGATGGTACAATTGGTCGAGCCCGAACAGTCGTATGCCGTGCTCGAAGAGCTCGTGCAACAGGCCGAGACCGTCTTGCAGCGCTTGGAATTGCCGTACCGCGTGCTGGAATTGTGTACCGGCGACCTTAGTTTTGCGGCGGCGCGTTGCTACGACATTGAGCTGTGGGCACCCGGCCAGCAGGACTGGCTGGAAGTGTCCTCCTGCAGCAATTTCGAGGATTTTCAAGCCCGCCGCGCCGGTATCCGTTACCGCGGCCCGGACGGCAAGCCGCGCTTCGTGCACACGCTCAATGGGTCCGGTGTGGCGCTGGCCCGCTTATATGTAGCGTTGTTGGAGCACTACCAGCAAGCCGACGGGTCCATCCGTATTCCGGAAGCGCTTAGCCCGTACGTGGGCGGCATCGACCGCCTGACACCGCCGTAAGTCAGTCCACGCTAGACCAGTTGCCGGATGTTAATTCGTGCCCTCCTTGATCGACAGTATAAGGCCTTGGAAAACCTCGACGCAACACTGGAAGTCGTCGTGCCCAAACGCCCGTTCGAGCACGCCCTTCCATCCGTGAACCGACTCGCAAAGGCCGAAAATCGACACTATTTCTGTGTCCCTACTGTCTGTTTCTGTGTCTCTACTGTCTTTACTCTTACGCGCCACCCTTACTCGGATACACTTAAACGAGCCACTTCATCGACAATCCCTTAGCCCGCAGCGCGGGGCACGCGGTTAAGTTAGGCGGTTAAGCGTAACCGCATAAGGGTGGCGGTTAAGTGTGGGGAAGGAATCCCCCTCACAACATGGTAGGACGGGGACACAGAAGGTGTCCATATCTGGGTGGGCAGGACAACTAACCCGCATGGCTTTTCCTCGTTTCGTGGAGTAGAATCGGCAGGTGTTTCGCGAAGAGGCGGAAGTCCCTATCCGTGGTGAATATCGCGAGTTGCCGTCGTACGGCTACGGCACAGATTAAAAAGTCCGTGTTGGAGCCCTGAACGCCTTTTGCACGGCAAGTATTGAAGAACTGCGCCGCCATGATGTGGTCGGCTGTTTCCAAAGGAATGTCAGGAAATGCCGCGATGTGCTTCTCTAGTTTGTCGAACTGCGCATCCTCGCGTAGGCCGGAAAGAATCTCCTGCCTAATGGGGCCGATGATATCGACGCGATGTTCAAGAATCAGGCTCCGGAGCTCGCGTGCGACATCTGAATCTACCTTTCGGCGGCGAAGGGCTTCGGACCAGACACTGGTGTCCACCAGCACCCTCATGACCGCGCTCGCTGCTTCTTGTAGTCGTAACCATGCGCATAGTCGACTGAGCCGAACAGCGAGATGACGTTCTCCTGTTCCAAGTGATGGATATAGTCGGTCAACGCTTGCGTGACCGCCTCCTTCTTCGTGCGGTGGCGTCCAAGCTTGACGGCTTGTGTGATGAGTCTGTCTTCAATCTGTAGGTTAGTTGCCATAATGATCACCTCCACACATATCTTTACACAATAACATGTGTGGCGTCAACTGGCTATTCTTGATTTGGACACTATTTCTGTGTCCCTGCTGTCTTCAATACCTGCCAATAATGGAGTAGGGGATACTTCTTAAATCTGGCATCATCTCGAACAATCCCGAGTTCTCATTCGGTACGAAGCGACGGGTTTTGGGATCAAAGGCTCCCGGACGTTCCTTGATTTCCGGGTTGTTATCAACCCAACTCACCTCGATCGCATCCTCGCGTAGACCCGTCGTTCCGATAACCATCGGCGAATTGTAGCGCAGATTGTTTTTGACCACCGTATACATGGGTCGGGTCGGCTCTTCCTCCAGGGTTCGGACCAACCGCGGGAAGTGCGCCTCCCAAACGGGCGTGCGGTAGGGGCTATTTTCCAGGCCTTCTTTAAGGTTGGGTAAACCCGACACCGCCCAGGTCTGGAAGGCTCGGGTCATGTCGGTTAAACGCATCATGTGCTCAACGTCTATGAAGAGGTTGCCCTCGGCCCGGTTTTCCCTTCCACCATTGAAGAAAATCCCTTGCCGGACATCGAGAAAAATATTGTTCAACACACTGACGCCGCTGAAGGCGCCGTCCAAATAAATCGCGGAGGCGCGGTGGGTGCCATCCGGGAAGCCGGTGATGTTGTGAAACAGATTGTGGCGGATCACCGTTCCATGACTGACCCAGGAGCGATATCCATAAATCGCGGCCATATCATCAGTCTCGCGCGCAACATCGTGAATATAGTTAAGCTCGATCAAATGATAATTGCCGGAGATCAGTATCCCCACATGGGGAGCGGCGTTGATTTCGCAGTGGGCCACCCGATGGCCCACCCCTTGCAAACGAACTCCGGGCCGGTAGGTTTTATATATGCGGCCGAAATGGTGGATATGGGAATTGACCACTTCGTTGCCCGCAGGGGCCAGGACCTCGGTGTCGCCACCGGACAAGCTTATCCCGTTGCCACCCGTCCCCAGAATCTCCCCGTTGATAAACCGGTGGTGCCTGCCAGCCATCTGCACACCATTGTTGCCGACATTACCGACGCGGCAGCGATCCATAACCACGTTCTGCCCGCCCTCAATCATCACGCCGTTGGCTCTTGTCGCCATAAACACCAGGCCCTCGAACCGCACATAAGAAGTCGAATCCGTCCGCAGCAAAGGTTCTTCCAGTAGAGATAGATCGATCCGGGCATCCCCCTCTGCTTCCAGCGGATAGAGATAGAGAATGCCGCTTTGGCGATCCAAATACCATTCTCCCGGCTGCTCCAGTTCAGAGAGGGCATTGTAGGCGTAAAATCGTTGGTTTGCTTGAATCGGATAGGCGGAGGGCTGACGGGAATGGATAATACCGGCCTCGGGATCTACCTTTGCCACCTCGACGGTCTGGTCCGACCAGTTATTGCCCCAGTATCCGAATAGGCGCAGGTCGCTTTCCTGGCTCCAGCGTTGCAGCCGCTCTTTATCATCGAACCGGAAGGCAAAGGGTATGGGCGGATCGTTACGGTCCTCTTCAGGTACGAAACGCCTGTTCGTTTCGGCGGTACCATGCCACCCGCGGATTACATCACCTCTTTCGACGATTTGTCCGACTTGGGCAAAGTCATCGTTGGGCCAACGGGCCAGGGTCATGGGGGTGCCGTCGAAAAAAAGTTCCGGCGCTTGTCCGCCACTGCTCCACTTGGTCGCAAGCCCCACATAATGCATGCTATGCCCGAAGAGCGGGAGTTCACCAAAATCGCTGATGCCCAGGGCACCGAGGTCCAGTTGCACCACCGATTCGCGGGAGGCTGCGGGTAGCCGGTCGAGAATAGCTGGGTCGCGAACCGGTTCAAATTGGGACAAACGAAAACGGTGGCCGCCATGAAAAATCACATCGTGATCGGCTTCGGCCCGGTAGATGACCGGTGCGTTCCAGCGGCCGGAGTCATTCCCGTTCAACGTCCATGTGTCGGCACGGTCATAAACGCCGCCGGCCAACTTCACCGTGACCCCTCCGGCCGGATAAAGATCTGCCTGGTTCATCTGGCGAATCATCAGCTGAGCTGATTCCACACGGTCAAAAGGCTTTGTCTTGCTGCCGTCGCCGCCCGGTTCGGCTTCGGGGTTGACCCACATCGTGATGGCATTCTCCCGGTGATCCGTCGAATGTGCGCGTTGTGCTTCAAGGGCCATCCTGATATCGATGCCAGCCTCCTGGTACGCGCGGGCATCAATTTCCGAGATACCGTCGCCGGACGCATATGACAGGCACAGGAAGCTCCCGATACTTGCGACCGCATGTTTTAGTGATGTTTGTAGCATAGTGTTCATAGAATCATTTTTCGTCTGCATCCGGTTTGGTCTGCAATGTTGGTTCACCTGTGAGATATCCTAATCCACCTGACCGCCGACTTGCCATCCTTGACGCATTCGCGCGGTGTGGTGTGGTGTCGGGACTTCACCCGGTGCTCGGCGGACATGGCCACCATGCCGCACGAGGCCAAATACTTGCAGTTCGGAAATTGTTTGAGTAAATGAGTCGGTAATATAGCATGATGTTTTGCCCATTCCAAGCGTTGTAAGTGTTCAGGGAGTTCTCGGGACCGGTGCCCCTATTGGGGGCAGATGACGAGGGTATTTTCAGTATTTACCCGGGGCTGTATTCAGGCATAGGCAGACCTCGTCTGTGCGGAGGGCGAGGACAGGATTTCGGGGCGGCAACGCTTTATGCGGCCTTCAGCAGCACGCGGAAAACACGGAGGATCAAAGTCGACGTCCCGCGCATACGGCATCGCCTGCAAGGACATCCGGCCGCCAAGCGGCACGTGGGTGTTGTTTACGCTCATCGCGAACGATGCTAACGCAATGCCGTGACAAGTCGAGCCGGTAATCGGAAATCTGGCGTGATCTTCGCATCCCCTGCTGCTTTTCGGTGACGCTGGTACTCAAGATACTCCTCCTCGTCGGCGAACCCGGTCCGCACGGTAAGGAGGCGGACACGGAAGGCGTTCAGTGGATTGTTTAGTTTTGCGTTCCAAACCTTGGAACGTATTTGGGCGATTTTTCCCAAGCCTTGGAAGTGAAACGAGAGGTGTTTCCCAGGCCTTGGAAACCGGCGGTGGGTATCAGCGTCGCGGAGCTCCCGCCTCCATAAGGCTACGGCGCCCTCCAGTAGGAGGCAGGCGGCACCGGTTTTAACGGTGGCATCCTGCAGGTCGCAGTGTATGCCGTCCCGGTCATCCCATGTCGAGCTAGCCGGGAGTCGGTCGACCAACTTGTGGGCCTCTTCTTTCTGGATTACGGTTGGCATCGCAGGGTCTCCTTCAAAACCTAGGCAGGCAAATACTTCATCTGCATGTCCGGGTCAATCTCGCAAAGCTCAATGCGGCGAACACAGTGAGCGCCGCTGATCATTCTTCAGGCAGGTGCTCCAGATCGTCTAGATCCTTGTGACGTCCTGATGCTTGCTTGTTCATTCGCAGGTGTTTGCGTGAAATCAAGGACACCGTTTGACCGTCGATCTCTGCGGTGACCCGGTTCGCATAACAATCCTCGAATGCGACACCATCGATTTCTGTAAGCACTTCAATACGCATGGGCGGAACGCCCATGCGTATGACTTTACCGCGCTCTTGAAAAAGCGAAGGCGTTATGTTCGGGTCCCGCATGCCAAAGCGATGGAAGACATCAACGACTTTGTTCGCATTGCTAGAAGATGTGGCTACCCATATATCCATATCGGCGGTAGTTCGTGGATAGCCATGATACCCTACGGCGTACCCCCCGATGAGCAAATACTCTACGTCAGCTTCGGTCAGCAACTTCAAGAATTCTTTGAAGTCGTCGGGAAGCGCTTGCGTGTCCATAAGCCACCTGTCTGTCGAGTTGCATAGCACGAAGTCGTTCCAAGGGGGATTTGTTTGCCCAGTAACTTGTATCGGAAAGTTCGGCACCCCCGTGCAGGTTCTCGACCATTAGTTTCGTTCGATCCACCTTCATGGCTGCTAACTTATCAGAATAACACGCCGGTTACAACATTGGTTTTCGCTCACTTATGGGATTCACGCATGTTCCAGCAGAAGTATCTCCTGTTCCAAACCGCAGCCGGTTGCGTCGAGGGCGGTGACCACGTGGCGCACGTCGGCGTCGGGTGATGCGCGGAGCCGGCGCAGGATCGCCTCGGAGTCGCGGAGCAGATCATGTCGCCCATAGGTTGCAATCAAGTGGTGCAAGTTTTCCGGAATGTGCAGTCGCACCCGGTTACCCAGCACGGATTTTAGCCGGAGATACTCGTCCAAACCGACCGGGTCATAGTCACCGCAGTGAATAAATGAGCATTGGGACATCTCGGCGGAACCGATCCAGCGCAACGCCAAGTCCGATATCCGGCCGGCTGTGTACAGGGCAACTGTGGCCGACACCCCCATCTGCTCGCAGTGCAGGAAACACTCCAAGTTCTCGACCAAGGCCACCTGCGCCGTCAGTGTCCAGAATCGACCGTCCTCCAGCAGGAGACAGGCGGCACCGGTTTTAACGGTGGCGTCCTGCAGATCGTAGTCTACACCGTCCCGGCTGCAGGTGGCGGGCTCCAAGGCGCGGACCAGTAGGGGTTCCTGATCGGTGCGCCCAACGCGCTTGGCGTTCCGTAGCGTGCCGACCGCCCGGGCGCGTGGCGGCCCCATCAGCACTTCACCGGCAGAGGGGTATCGCTGGCGATAGAACGCCGCCAAGGTTTCGGCGTGGCGGACCTCGACCACAAACCCGCCGCCACGCCGGACCAGACACAGGGCACCGGAATCGAAGAGGCTCTGCAAGTTCTGCATCGACCGCGCACTGAACTGTGAGCGCGGAGCGCCACCTTCGGCGGCGAGACGCTGCAGCAACCGTGCAAAGGCGTCAGGCATCGGGGGGCTCCTCAACGGTCTCGGGCTCCCGCTGAATGCGCACCATGGCCGTGCGTGGATCCAACACCACTCGCCCGTCCGCTTGTTCCTCGATAAAGTAGAGCTTGTCGGCCGCGTCCATGGCGTCGGGACTGGCCAGTACCGCAATAAACCCCATTTGGCGGGCGGCATGGACGATGGCCTTCAAATTCCCTTCGTCCAGACTGGAACACTCGTCCAGGTAAAAAGGAATTTGCACCTCGGCCCCGCCCAATAGCCCGCGTAGCAGCACTAGATTCACCAGGACCTTGATGGCCATGGTTGTTCCATTCGATTCGATGGTGTCCAAATGCGCGTGCCGATAAGTTTTGCCGTCGAGTGTGCCCACTTCAAAAGAGAGGTTGAAAAGTTTTTGCAGTTCCACCTTGGGGTGATCGGACAAGAGGCGGCCAATCCCGGCCAAGGCTTCATCGGCGGCTGCGGGATTGCTGAACAGCGGGAGCTCGTCGTCAACGGTGATTTCCCGAATCAGTTTAACCCATTGAGGCTCTTCCTTGATCAAGAGACGTAACGATGCCAGGTTCGATATCTTAACGGACGCCAACCGGCGGTTGACGTTTGATACCAGTCCCTTGAGCGTTTCCAAGTCCCGTCCGATATTCTGTAAATCCTTCTTGATACCTACCGCGATGCCTTTCCACATCTCCTCAACGGCGGTCTCCCGCTGCGGGATACTGGCGATCTCATCGCGCAGGGCTTGGATGGTGTCGGCCTCATTCGAACGCACGTACCGCCCGTACGTTCGCCGTTCAATGGCGTCCAGCAGCTCACTCACTTGCTCGGCCTGTTGCTGCTCTTCCGCGTGCGCTTTACGGTAGCGTGTGCCTAGTTCGTCCCAGTCGGTTGGACAATCTTCGAGCGGCACGAACGGCCATGTCTCGGTGGGTGGCGGGAGGGCCCGGCTTTGTGTCTGGAGCGTGTTGCGCTGGCGCTCTATTTCGTCGCGCTCGGCCCGATTACCTTGACTGGCCTCCGTCAGTTCGTTCCGCCGCTCTTCATGTGCGGTGATCTGACTGGTCAGCGCCTGCTCGCGCGCCTGCAATTCCGTCTGCTCATTTTTCCATGCGGTTTCTTGCTCCAGCGCAGCGCAAAACGCGTCGTAGGCGTCGAGATCCTGCACCAGTTTGGCCCATTCGTCGTCGAGTGCCGTCTTTTCCGCCCGCAAGGACTCTGCCTGTTCGGCTGCCTCCAGTATGATGGCATAGCGCTGCACCTCCCGTTCCAGCCCGCTGATATCGCGCTGGATCTGCTCGGGATTATGATAGGTGGCCAGATCCGGCGGTTGCAGGGCCTTGAGATCGATCTCCATGCCGCGCACCTTCAGGGTTTTCCCGTCCCGGTGCTGAAGTAGTTCTCGAATGACCTTGGCCGCAGCATCTTCGCCGGAAAGCTGTAGCCCCGGCTTGTTCGTGTTGACCGGAAGCTTCAGTATCTCCGGATTCATGACGGAAAACGCGTCGCTGATTTCTTCGTCACTGAGCAACTTGCGGAGATGATTCACGGCGGCATGGGCCAGATTTTCGAACTGAGCTTGCTTCGCCACCAATTGCTGCTCGGTGGCTCGCAGGCGTGCCCGCACCTCGTCAACAGGTTCGTCAGCGGCGTTCTTCAGCTTTACGATCAACTCTTCCTGGCGGGCGCGCACGGTGGCCTGCCTTTGCCGCGCCCAATCCGGCACAAACCCCTCGAACCGCTGGCGCTGTGCTTCCATACTGCTCAACTTATCCTGGAGCAACGCGCTCCGGCCTGCCAGGTCAAGCCGTTCGGCATGCGCCGCATTGATCTGTGTCCGTAATTCGGTTTGCTCCTGTTCAATGGCTTGGCAGGCATCCAGCAGCGCGGACTCCTGCCGGTCGAGCGCGGCCCGCTGGTCGGTGTACACCCGTCCGATGGCCTGCCATAACGCGGGGATTACCGTGCGGGCCTGGTCACGACGTTCCAAGTGCCTTAGCAGGCGTTCGATATCCGTTTGCAAAAGCTTTAGTTCCTGCACGTCGTGCGAGTCGCGCTTGACCTGTTCAAAGCCGGCTGCATAGTGGCGGGCCAAGTCAATCTCGCGCTGCTGAAAATCGTGATGGTAAATGTCCAGCAACAGCTGTTTCAGCTCGTCCTGGCGGATATGCGACAGGCGCAGGATATTGCCGAATACCTTGCGGAAGCGTTCGTAGGTGCTGCTGTGGCGAGCGGGCACCAGTCCCAGGACCACCTCGCGCCCGTCGCCCATACCGGTAATGGCGGCGCGCAGGTGTTTGGGTTCGAGTTTCTTGAACCCCTTGACGGCGAGGCGGGCAAAGGTGTCTTCCGGTTCCCGAACGCGCTGTTGGTCGTCCACGTAATCGGCAAGGTCAATCCGTCCGGTATAGACGAAGCGTTCGAAATTGTGCTGGCGGACCGGCCCCAACCCGCGCACGCCTACCACTTGGAAACCGGTAGGCGTCAGGCATTCAAACAACGCGTAGCTGTACTTCTCCGGGAAATAGTAGCGGCGCGTCTCGTTCATATCGCGGGCAAACTGCATCTGACGCTGGTCGTCGAGGTAGAGGAACTGGAGCAAGGCGATGAGGGAAGTCTTGCCCACGTTGTTCGGTCCAATGAGGTGGACGGGGGTATCGATTTCCAGCTCGGCATAATCAAACTTGCCGCAATGCAGCGCAACGATCCGGTAAGGCCCACAACGTATGCTCATGATGTGACCTCCCCGTCGTCTGTTTCCTCTGCCGGCGATTTTTCGGTGGATTCACCGGCTTTGGAGGCCATCTCCATGCACAAGTCCAGAAAACGATAGATCGGCACGTCGAAGCCAAACGTTTCGGCGTCCATGCGCCGGGTGAAACCGAAACGTTCCATGGTGCGCACGATGGCGGCGAGGTCTTCCGGGGTGGTAATGCCCGCCTCGCGCATGTAGGTGGGATATCGTTCGCCATGCAGGTGGGGCAGATCCTTGTAGGCAAAGCGGCGCGTCATTACGGCGTCCTCCACCGTGTCGCCTTGGTCCGCCAGATGCTCCACCAGAATGAACATAAAGACGGCGATTCGCGCCGATAGATCGGTGAAATTGGATTGATCCAGGAAATAGAAAAAGTCGCGTGGATGGTGTACCAGCTTGAATCCGAGCTTTGAAAACAGTTGTGCGTAGAGCGTTTCATTCATCTTTATCGCGTGGAAGATATCGCCATCTTTCAACGCAATATGTTTGCCCCGGCGCAGTGCCTCGAATGCCTCTGCCATCTGCGGTAATTCCAGTACCGACGGGCTTTGTTCATCGTCACGCATGGTTGGTCCTCATGGTCATGTGATTCGTTTTGTGGTCCGAGTGGCCAATGGTCATGGGGTGTGCCGCCAGCTGTACGCCCCATAAGGCGTATTCGGTTGCTTCATCTGCGAAATCTATGGTCCCGTAGCGGCCGGAGTGCAAACGCCCGTAGAGTCGCAGCATCGTGTTGAGGGGGCCTTCGGGGTAACAGTCTGCTAGCCAGGTCCACGCATCGGGGATCGGGAGGGCGGCCGTAACCTGTGCATCGAATTCATCCAGCCGGACATGCTCCCGCGCCGTATCCGTCGTTCCGGCCCGTATGGGTTGGGGGCGGTCGGGCACATAGCCTTGGACCGCCAGCAGGTAAGCCTCCAGCGCGGAATCGCTAAACAAGCCCAGCTGCTGCCAATTGCAGATGCCCAGGCGGCCGGGCAACCCCAGGCGCGTGAGTCCGTTCTTGCCGATGGTCTCCAATGCATGCGACGCCCCCCGGGCCAAGGCATTTTCGCGTCGCAACTCCTCATATAACGGCGTGATTTCACGAATGCTTTCCCGAAAATCAAGCACCACCTCGCGCCGCAAGCGGCGCACACGGGCCTGCCCCATATCAATGGCGGGCGCTACCGCGCCATCGACCTGAAAGCAGGCGCTGGCCTCCTCCAAGACACGCTCCATTTTGTCCAGCGCGGCATCCATGGCTTTCTGGGTGTCGATCATATCGCGCAACAGACTGCTCATCAGCTCCGCAAAAGGACGCGTCATCTCGTATTGGGCCGTAGCGTGCGGGGCGTAATCAATGAAGCCGAGATCCCGCAACCGGTCCACCATGTAGTGGGCTG
>PWVE01000055.1 GCA_003562335.1 PVC group bacterium | reverse complement strand
GGGCTTGATAGAAAGCTTCCTTGGCGCACGTACGCAGGCGTCGCGCGCGCAACTGTTATTCACAACGCACGATCCACTACTCCTTGATCAGGATCTGTTCCGTCGTGACGAAATCTGGTTTCTGGACAAGATGGATAGCGGCCATTCCAAGCTTACGTCCCTGAGCGACTTCAAGGGTGTCCGATTTGATAAGGACATACGGAAGAACTATTTGCTAGGGCGATTTGCAGGTGTGCCACCCATGGGGCGTATGCCGCAAGCAAGCACGGAACAGGTGCGATCGGCATGAGTCGGCGGCGCAGAGGGTTTAGGCGTTTTGCAAGGATTATCAAAAAGGGCATGACGAAGGCTGGATGATCATTGACCGCGATGCATGGCCCGAAAAGGAATTGGATGATACCTGCCGGGCCGCACATGATTCCGGCTTCAATATCGCACTGAGCAACCCCTGCTTCGAAATTTGGCTATACCTTCATTTCCGCGATCCCTGCTTTTTCAATGACAGGCATGATTGTCAGCGAAGATTAGCAGATGTGCTGCCGGGATATACGCCGGAAAAAAAGGGAAAGTATGACGTGGATGCGCTGCTGCCCGGCGTCACGGATGCCATCCGACGCGCAAAGGGACTGGATCAAAAACCGGACGATCTATGGCCCCGCGACCATGGCTCAAGGGTGTACAAGTTGGTTGAGAAGTTTAACGCGTAGGCCGATCAAGTTGATGCCTCCCACCACGAAGCCGTCAGGCTCTGGATGCAGTCGTCCGGATAGTCAGCCATGCCCACTCCGTGCTTCCGACTTCCATACGTCATCGGTAAAGTGCACGGCTGCACCCTCGCCAGGGAATGGTGTACCGGCCAAACGGTCGAGCCATTCGACGCCCTGCTCGAATACCGCATCCTGGCGACCGGGGGGAGGGGCCGGATAGGTTGTTTCGGCCGTCTGCTGCGCCTTGAAACGCGAGCGCAGTTCAGCCATGCGCGCCTGCATCGCCTTGCGTTTCTTTCTGGACAGACGATCTATCATAAACACCCTTGCGCGGCAATGAGTAGCGCGTATTGAAGAGCTTTTTGGACCTTGGATGGATCAGGCATTGGGTGAAATCTACGCAATCGGAATCCCTCTTTCAAGGTTCGTTTGTCACTACCTCGTCAATCAATCACACCCCCGGCCGCCTCGTGCAGTGGGACCGAAAGTCCAACACCTGTTTCTCCGGCATCCGCTGCCGGTTCCCCGATACCAAAATCCCGGGACGGACCCTCCAGCTGCCCAGCCTTCGGATATTTTGGCCGAGAGTTGGCATTGCCGAACAGGCCAGAATGAGGCATCGTGCAGTCAGGACAGACAAGAGGAGCAGGTGTGGTGAACGCGGAAATATCCAGTTTTGTCGGGGTCGGCATCTACGCCATCCCCGAGGCGGCCCGGCTGACAATGGTTCCGGCCCAAACAATCCGGCGCTGGCTGGGTGGCTATTCCTACCGCTAAGCGTAGTCCTGCTAAATCCATATTCTCTTCAAAATTCGCTTATCACGGCTTCGCGAATCACACCTCGCACAATCCGCGAGATCGGAATCGAGCCAAGGGCGTGTTCTCTGTCCCCAAGCTTCCTGTTCTCTGTCCCCAAGCTCCACCAAGCTCCAAGCTTCCCTGCAAAATCCGTTGCTGGACTGCCCCCCAAGTGGGCCATATACTGCGGCTTTGGGTAAGCCGCGACATGACTGATAATCAAAGAAGTATTCCGTGCTGTAGGGCGCGTTGGCTGCGCCTCCATAGGCGTTGTGTCGCGTGGATCTGCCTGCTGCTGATCTTATTGCCGCTACTGTTCGATCCATACCGGGGGCCGGTGGTTGAACGGTTGGTGGACCGCATAACCGCTCGACGCTTGCTAAGGCACTGGAACCTCTCGCCACGGGATGGCAATCTCTCGTTGGTAAAGCAAATACTGGGGGAGGTGAACCAGCCGGTGTCAGCGGAGCCATGGGGCGATCCCCTGCCACCGGTCACGCTTGATCCCGCCCGCCCATTCAGTCCGCAGTGGACATATGGTGACCTTGCCGGTAGTGAGGGCGTTATCGATGTTGCACTGCATATGCAAGATAAGCGCCTGCGCGCGCCTTTACAGCAGTGGATAGACGAGGTTAATGCAGCCGACGGTCTCTGGCGTGTCCGGCGTGTAGATTCATGGGAAGAGTTCGTGTCCTCGTTTGAGGAGGTGGATATGGTTTTCTATTTTGGGCACGCCAATCTGGGCCGGGGGTTGTGGTTTGGGGACACACCGGAGGACGCAGAGTGGCTCCATCTTGCACCGCCGACACTCGAACTGCCATCGAATCATCTCCTCGCGGAAGACCGAGTACTCGCGGAGCTTCCCGGCGGCTGGGTCCGGGTCCAAGGTGGCCATCATCCCGCGTGGGAACGAATTGAACCGCGTTGCAAAGTTTTTTGGTTCATGTCGTGCCGCTCATACACCTACTATCGCGCTTGGTTCCGGCACCACTTTCCGGCCATCGATATGGTATCCACGCATTACGTCCTCGATCCCATAACGCCTTCTGTCCAGATCATGGAGGCGGTACGTGTCTACATGGAGGCGGGCCAGCCGATTACGGCCATCGTGGAGATGTTTAATCGCCGCCCACCATTTGAACGGCTCCATGGCCATTTGGAAGAGCAACGCGTTTACCGCGCCACCGACCGAACCATGCGCCCGCTTTATACAGCGGAGTGAATCAGGACCTTTTCCGTTCTCGTTAAGTAACGAGTCATTCTGAGCAAAGTCGAGCGTTTTGAGGAGATGAATCGATACTACAAGTAGGCACTGCCAACAGATTGCGGAGGACAGTCAACACACTGGTGTATCTAATGACGGGCCTATGCCAAACAAAAACCTGCCAGAATTGAGCATGTCCCGAGGGACAGAGGCTTGGCGGGGATAGTGTATTCCCGCACTCCGGCATCCCGCAGTGCGGACAAAGAAAAGAGGATGGTGGCGGGAGAAGGATTCGAACCTTCGAAGGCATTAGCCAACAGATTTACAGTCTGCCCCGTTTGACCGCTTCGGTATCCCGCCATCCGGTAGGTTGCCGGTGGCAACACGACCGCCATAATACGGCGGTCTGGCCGTTTGTCTACTCCTAATCCAGCGTTTTTGCGTTGGCCAGTACTTTTTCCAGCAGCGGCGGGAGCTTTTCCATGGCGGGCAACACATGATCGGCGCTGGTGACGGATGGTTGCAGGTGCACCAAAATGGTCCGGCACCCGGCGCGCTGACCGGCTTGGACATCTTTTTCGTTGTCTCCGATCATCCAGGACCGGGACAAATCCAGGTCGTGCTCGCGGGCGGCCTGCAACAACATGCCGGGATTCGGTTTGCGGCGCGGATCGGTATTATCATTGGCGGTGCAATCGTAAATGGCCAACAGCGGGCACCCGCGTTCTGCACAGGCCGCACGTAAGACGGCGTGAATGGCGTCCAAGGTTGCCCGTGACATGAGGCCCCGTCCTACCCCGCGCTGGTTGGTGACAATGACCGCTGCGTAGCCACGGTCCCGCACCACGCGCAAGGCGTCGAAAAAAGCGGGCACAAGTTTGAAGTCGGCTACACGTTCCACATAGCCGGGGCCGGGCGATTCGTTGACAATGCCGTCACGATCAAAAAATACGCAGGGCCGACTCATGGGGCATCCTCTTGCAGGCGGCCGTCGACGTGCACGGCATGAATTGTCACCGGTTGCCCACCGGCCAACAGCCCGATGCGACCTGCAGGTAACGATTCGTTACGTGTCCAGGTGGCGATTTGTTCGCCATCAACAAATGCCGTGACCTGGGCGTCGTCAAAAATTAAATCCACTTGATAGGTTTGTCCGCGCAGAAACGGATAGCCCCGTTCCACGGCCGTCGTGGTGCGTTCCGCCTGTACCTGGCCGAATCGCCAGGCACTGACCCCGCCGTGGAACATGAAATGGTCGAACGTGTCGTGCGCCTGCGCTCCAAATATCAAGCCAATGCGTTCCGCTTGCGAATGCATGGACCTGGCCGACGGCACCTCAAACCGAACTGAAAACGATTTGATCGCCGCATATTTGTCCGGCCAGAAGCCCGCGTCGTAACGATTGTCGCCGGGTTTAATCTGAAACCCGTCCTGCGTGGTCGTTTCGACCTCCTCCGAGGACCAGGCCATTTGACCGGCGTCCAAGGTTTGGCGTTGTCCCGCTGCATCGCGCTGTGCCAGTTCGGCGATGGCGGGTTCAGGGGTTTCCCGTTCGACCATGATCAGGCGCGGTGGGCTACGCACTTCCATGCCGTCGGTGTAGATCGCCCGGGCCTGCAGCCGGACGGGACCGGGCCCCAATTGGCGGGCGTCAACCCGGAGTTCGGCCGCGTCGGCGGCGTTCATCGCTAAGCGTCGTTCGTTGTGCCACAATTCAATCCTTTCCGGGTCGCCCTGGGTGGACACCTTGACCACCACGCTCGACTGCCAATCCTGCCCGGCCCGCTGTTCCGGGGATGTAATGGTAATGGCCCGCCCGTGATTGTTGATCTCGAGATCCAGCTTGCCGAACCCGCTGTGAACATGGATGCCGCGTTGGTGGGCGCCGACGCGTAGTGCATGATAGCCGTCGGGCAGTTGGCGGGTATCAAACTGAAACTGGGTGGAACCGGAGGGCGCGGCTTGTAGTTGGCCATTAAGCCAAATCCGGTAGAGCAAAGGGCCCGGCGGCATAGGGGCGATCACAAAGGACGCTGGCCCGCTTAGCGGGCCGTCTTCGAGGGTGATCACGGTCAACCGTTGTGGACGCCCCCATGGGCGGGCCAATGGCTCACCGACGAGGAGGATTTGGGTGGGGCTGCGAATCGAGAGATAGAAGCTCTCGAGCATCGTGTGTCCCCGCGCGTAGTGTGGGAAAAACCGTGCGTGCGGGAATTTTGTCCAAATGGAATAGGGCTCGGTTACGGTCCCGGCCGACGCGGTCGCGCCTGCGCGTATCCAGTCGGTCAATTTGGTCTGACGGGCCAGGTGAAACTCACCGGCGTGGCTCGTTAAATGTTCAGCCATGCTGCCAGCTTGATGCCGTCCGGCACCGGACGCGTTGATGTCGGCACGCCCCACTTGCAAGCCGATGATGTCGTTGGCCTCTCCCGGTAGTCCGTCCAGGACCTGACCGGCCACGCCAATCTCGCGCAGTTCGCTTTGGGCCAGCGGGAATTGCCACGATCGCATCTCCGTACGGATATCTTCCAACTGATGCCAATAGACCGTGCCCCGCGGGGCGCTGCCATCGGCGGCAACGCCTTGTTGCAGGCTACGCAGCACGGTGGCGACGGTGGTGCCGCGTGCGCCGACGTGCCCCAGCATCATACTGGGTACGGGCATGGCGGTGTCCAGATGCTCCCGGTAACGCAGCAGCGAGGCCCCCGGCGTTTGCGGCGCGTCCGGCGCGTCCGGCCCGGCGTATAACGGGGACAGGTAAAGGCCCTTGTCCACCTGTTCGGGATCGTCCGGAAACTGGTTGCGCAAAAAGGTCATGCCCATCAACGAGGTGCGCGGGCGCGTCGTGATCCTTACCGGGAAATCGACTGAATAGATCCAGGCCAGCACGTGTTTATCGAGCCCGCGTTCTTGAAGGGTCTTCAGGGTTGGTTCCCATATATGGGTGGTAAAGGCTTCCGGCGAAATCTCGGCCCGGGCGGTCAGCGCCGTTGCCGGCACATTCAGGTAGATTACATTTTGCGGTGGCACGTGGCGCATGTGCACGAAATGATTCGCCACCTCTTTGGATGCCAGGGAGTTGGCGTTTACCAGCACGGCGACTTCTTGTGGCGCCAAACCCGCCCACCCCCCAATCGGGTTGAAGCTCAACAGGGCGAGAAGGCACGCTAGTTTTCGTATCTGTCTCATGATGTTAATAGGCTCCTTGCGCCGTCAGCACAACGCGTACCGTGCGCACGAGAATAACAATGTCCAGCCAGACCGACCAATTGCGCACGTAGTAGGCGTCCCAGCGTTCCATGCCCGGGGTCCCGGCCTCACTGCGCCCGGATACTTGCCACAGTCCGGTCAAACCGGGCCGGACCCGTTCGCGCAGTTCCCGGATCGCGGGGGCCAGCTGATCGTAATGGTACTCCGGCAAGGGCCGCGGGCCGACCAGCGACATTTCACCGCGCAGTACGTTGATGAGTTGGGGTAGCTCGTCCAGGGAAGTTTTGCGCAGAAAGGCACCCACCCGCGTTACGCGCGGGTCGTCACGCAGCTTGCATTCCTGCGCCCATTCGGCCGCTGCTTCGGGATTGGTGGCAATTTCCCGGGCGAGCAGTTCTTCGGCGTTGGGATGCATGGTCCGGAATTTGTAGGTTTTGAACCGTTTATTCTGGTAGCCGACGCGTTCCTGAATAAAGAAGGGGGAATGACGGTCCTGCAACCAGATGGCCGCGGCCAGCAGGCCGCACACCGGAAGCCACAGCGGAGCAGTCAACGTTACCATCACGATATCCGCCACCCGCTTACTCCACCGGGCCATGGGATTCAATAGCTTGACCGCTACCTCCAATCCCACCAGTCCGATAAAGTCGCGCGGGGTAACCCATAGCGACGGTGCATCCAACAGGTCCGGGATAAGGATCACGCGCCGGTAAATTTTTAAGGGACCTTCCAGCAGCCGGATACATTCCTCCCGGCTGGTTTGGCTGGTGGTGAGAATGGCGTAAGGGGCGTTATCGGTATTATCGCTCAGCCCGCCCAGAACGAGTATGCCGTCGATCAAGCTGCCCCGACGTGATTCATCGTCGAATATGCCGACCGGCACATACCCGAGTCCCGGCTCGGCGTCCAATGCCTCGAGCACGTGTGCCGCCGTTTCGTCCCGGCCATAAATGACGGTGGGTATCCCCCACTTCCCGAGCCGCAACAGTTCCCCTTTGAGTCGTACGCGAATGAACGGGACCATAACGCAACTGATGAAGAACGCGCTGGTCAATGTAAAGCGGCTGGCCTCGGCTGCGGTTTGGGTCAGAAAGAGTGCGGCGGACGCTAAAGCGAAGGCGGCGGTCAGCAGGACCACCACTTTACGCAAATGTTCCACCGGACCCATCCCCCAGCCCGGCGTCACGTTGGTGGCGAGGGCACCACTCAACCACACCGGTAGAATCAGCCAGCTCCAAGGCGGAATCAGCGCGTCGCCCCGCAGGATATGCCGGAGCAGTCCGCTGGCCGTTAACGCGAAGATGAGGGCTAGACAGTCCCCCAGCATAATCCAGCCCGCATTTTGCCAAAGCCGATGCGTGTAGCGAAAAGGCGGCACGGGAATAGCAGGGCTGGCCGGGATTGATGTCGTTTCATTCATGCTGATTAACGGAATATGCCATTTTTCATTCGCATTATGTGTTAAGCCGTTGGTTTTGGCGATAGGCGCGTCATGTCATGGCACGCTACACTATCCGGCCGCCGTCAAGCAACGTTCCTTTGCGTGGTCACATGTTTCCATAGGGCACCGACGGCAAGCAACGCCGCCCAAGCTACCAGCGGCCAGAGGGTGTTCCAGGACAGGCGCTCAGCCGTGGTTTCCGCTTGTACCTGGGCGTGTACCGCCGCCGTGTAGACATAGCCTTTCAGGGTGAGGCCGATCACGGTGCTGGCCAGAAAGGAGGGCATCGGCAGCCGGAGCAGGCCAGCCCCATAGTTGAGCATCGAATGCGGAAAACCCGGCAGGGTGCGTAGGGCGCATAAGCTGAAAAAGCCAGCGTGATCGCGCAGCCAGCGGGTAGAGCGTTGGCCGGCGTGGCGCGCTACAAATTCAGCCGACAGAAAACGCACCACCGCATACGCGCCCAGCGCCCCCACGGTACCACCAATGACGGTGATGGCCGTGGCGGCCCACGGCGGGTACAGGCTGCCAGCGAGTAAAATCAAGGTGGAAGCCGGCAAGGCAAAGGCATACAGGAAAATCTTCAGGGCGATTAGGACGACCGGCGCCCACCACTGGTGGGCCTGGGCCGCTAATGCGTCGTGCAGGTGGCCAAAGTCCACCCAGCCGGCCTGTTGCGCGATTATCGCGAACACGACCATCCCCAGCAGGCACACCGGCTTGATAAAGCGCTTGCGGTTAGGCGGGCGATCACTATTAGAATGCGTGGTCATTGGGCGTGTGCCAATGTACGGTATTTGTGCAAGTTTGCGAGTATGTATTCAGGACGCAATCAATTGAACACAGCCGTTCTTCAGCAGGTCTACACATGCAAAAAGGTAAACAAGCAGGTGAATTATGCAAATGGATCGTTTAACCATAAAATCACAGGAAGCATTGCATCGGGCACAGCGCCTGGCTGAGCAGCACCGTCATGCCGAGGTGGACGTGGCGCATTTGGCGCTGGCATTGGTGGGGCAGGAGGAGGGCGTGGTCCGCCCGCTCTGCAGCCGGTTGGGCGTGGCACCGGAATCGTTGCAGTCCCGGCTGGAAGCAGTGTTGCAGAGCCGCCCCACGGTTGAAGGTGCCGCGCAGGAACGCTACTTGGCCCGGGGGCTAAAACAGGTACTGGACCGTGCGTTTGCGTTGGCGGAAGAGATGAAGGACGAGTACGTCAGTACCGAGCACCTCTTTCTGGCGGCGATCGAAGCCAAAGCGGGGGATGTGCACACCATCGCGCAGGAATTGGGGCTGACGCCGGATGCGGTGTTGAAGGCGTTACAAGCCGTGCGGGGCAGTCAACGCGTGACCGATCCGGCGCCGGAAGATAAATACGAGACGTTGAAAAAGTATGGTCGTGATCTGACCGCCGCCGCCCGCCAGGGGAAGCTCGACCCGGTCATCGGCCGGGATGCGGAAATCCGGCGGGGGGTGCAAGTGTTGTCGCGCCGGACCAAGAATAATCCGGTCCTCATTGGCGAGCCGGGGGTCGGGAAGACGGCCATTGCGGAAGGGCTGGCCCAACGCATTATCGCGGGCGATGTACCGGAGACACTCAAGGACAAACAGGTCGTGTCCCTCGACCTGGGCGCCATGGTGGCTGGATCCAAATACCGCGGGGAATTTGAAGACCGCTTCAAGGCCTTTTTGAAGGAGGTCACGGCTTCGGACGGGCAGATCATCCTGTTTGTGGACGAGTTACACACCCTGGTCGGGGCCGGCGGGGCGGAGGGTTCGGTCGACGCGTCCAACATGATCAAACCTGCCCTGGCCCGCGGCGAGCTGCGCTGCGTGGGGGCTACCACGCTGGATGAATACCGCAAATACATTGAGAAGGATGCGGCGTTGGAACGGCGTTTTCAGCCGGTGCAGGTGGATGAACCGACGGTGGAAGATACCATTGCCATCTTGCGCGGCTTACGCGAACGCTACGAGGTACATCACGGCGTGCGTATTCAGGATGCGGCACTGGTGGCCGCCGCCACCTTGTCGCACCGGTATATCAGCGACCGTTTTTTGCCTGACAAGGCCATTGACCTGGTAGATGAAGCGGCCAGCCGCTTGCGGATCGAAATTGACAGCATGCCGACGGAGATCGACGCGGTCGAACGCCGGATCATGCAGTTGGAAATCGAGCGTGAAGCCTTGCGCAAGGAGAAAGATGCCGAATCGCGCGCGCGACTGGACAAGTTGGAGGCGGAGCTGGCGGGGCTGCGCGAGGACAGTGCGCGCATGAAGCTGCACTGGGAAAAAGAAAAGGAATGCATCCAGCAAATCCGGGCGTTGACCGAGTCGCTGGACCTGTTGCGTAACCGTGAGGAGGAAGCCAAGCGCCAGAACGAATTGGAGCGTGCGGCCGAAATCATGTACGACCGCATTCCCAAAACGGAAAAGCAAATTGAGGCGGCTAAGCAGCAATTGGATGAGTTGCAACAGGAACAGAAGATGCTGAAGGAAGAGGTGGACGCCGAGGATATTGCCACGGTGGTATCCACGTGGACCCATATTCCGATTCAGCGCTTGCTGGAGGGCGAACGCGAAAAATTGTTGCAGATGGAGGAGCGTTTGCAGCAGCGGGTCATCGGTCAGTCGGAAGCTGTGGCCGCCGTGTCCCATGCGGTGCGCCGCTCCCGGTCCGGCTTGCAGGATCCGAACCGACCATTGGGCTCGTTCATCTTTATGGGCCCCACTGGTGTCGGCAAAACCGAGTTGGCCCGGGCCTTGGCGGCGTTCTTGTTTGATGACGAACACGCCATGATCCGGATCGACATGTCCGAGTTTATGGAAAAGCATACGGTCAGCCGTTTGATCGGGGCGCCGCCGGGTTACGTGGGGTACGACGAGGGAGGATACTTGACCGAACATGTGCGGCGCAAACCGTATTCAGTGGTTTTGTTCGACGAAATTGAGAAGGCGCATCCGGACGTGTTTAATGTGCTGTTGCAAATCCTCGATGACGGACGTCTTACGGACGGGCACGGCCGCACGGTCGACTTTACCAACACCATGGTCATCATGACGTCGAACATTGGGGGCCACTTGATTCTGGAAACCCTGGACCATCACCCGCAGGCCAAGCCGGGCGATGAGGTCTACGAGGACATGGAGCGGCGCGTATTTGAATTGATGCGGCGTGAATTCCGCCCGGAATTCTTGAACCGGATTGATGAAATCATCATTTTCCACAGTCTGAACAAGGAACAGATCCGCGCCATCGTGGGGGTACAGCTCGACGCCATGCGCAAGTACCTGGAGGATAAGCGCATTACCTTGACGCTGACGGACGCCGCCGCCGACCGGTTGGCGGAACAGGGCTATGATCCGTCGTTCGGTGCCCGGCCGCTCAAACGACTGTTGCAACGTAAGATCATTAACAAACTGGCCGAGGAAGTGTTGAAGGGAACGGTACAGGAGGGGGACCAGGTCGTGGTTGACATTGACCCTGCCGATTCAGACGGTTTGAAGCTGGGGCACTAGCCCCCCTTTGGTGGCGGGCGTTTGGGGGGCTTGGCATAGTAAGGGTAACCTGCCCGGCCGCGATCCGGTGGGTAGTGTTTCCATCGCTTGTACATCCAGCACCAAGCGGTGGGGTGCGCGCGAATCGCCTGTTCAATGTGGTGCGCGATTTGTTGTGTGATACCGCTGATCTGTTCAGCTTTGGGACGCGCTGCCCATTCGGGTGCCCGGGGATCGATGCTGGGGGCGGTATGCACATGGTACCGGCCCGACCGGTTCGGGATGCAGAAACCAAACAGGATTTCGCTTTGTGTCTGAATGGCCAACGAGGCGCCCGCCTCGGACATCGGGGCGGGTAGACCGAAGAAATCGACAAAGCGCCCGCCATCCGTCAGCTTGGTGTTTTGATCCAATAACAACCCAATTTTACCGTCGTCTTTCAAAATGCGCAGTAGTCGGCGAATGGCACCAGCTTGTGGGATGATAACTTGGCCGGATACCTGGCGGGTCCGTGCAAAGTAGGGTTCCACGGCGGGGTTGATCAAAGGGGCCGCCACGCTGTGCAGGGGATAGCCGCGCACGCTGACGGCGTGTCCCAGCAACTCCCAGTTGCCCAAATGGGCGGTAACGCATACGTGTGCGCGCTTTTGGAAAAGGTCGGCGGCGAGGTCGGGATCAAATTCCACCCACTCCTGGATGCGGTGGGCGGTGTCGCGCGTGAACCAGAAAATATCCAGCAGCACCAAGGCAAACGTCTGGTAAGCGGCGTGCAGGATGCGGCGGCACGCCTGCCGATCGTGGGTGGCTCCCAGGGCCAGTTCCAGATTGGCGCGCGCGACCCTTTTGACCGGCAGTGGCAAGGCGTAGCCCAGCGTACCCAGTAAGCGAGCCCATCGACAGACGGTGCCGCGCGACCAGCCTGGAATCCAGCGTAATGCCAGGCGGACCAGCCAGGTCTCCAGTTGTCTGCGTATGGTTTTGAGGGGTGTACAAGATTTGGCCGGCATTCGACTCCAGTGCGCTGCGCGTTAACTGAACGGTGATCGTTACAAAATGACCGGTACGGTCAAGCTTGAACTGACCACCTGCCAAACGGACTTTGGGATTGAACCCGGCTTTGATTTGGCGACAATGAGCGGCCAGTGATAATCTCCCCGGGGTGATATATGAAAAAGATTTATTTGTGCGGACCGATAATGGATGAGCATGCAGGCGAGGCGCGTGCGTGGAGGGAAGAAGCTAAACGGCGATTAGCGGATAACTTCAAGTTGCTGGATCCCATGCGGCGTAATTTCAAGGATCGCGAGGTCGATAGCGCCAATGAAATTGTTGAATTTGACCTGCAGGATATTCGCGACGCCGATATCGTGCTGGTCAATTACAGCAAATCGTCGGTCGGCACGTCCATGGAGGTGTTTTATGCCTCCCACGACCTGCAGAAGTTCGTGGTCGCGTTTTCACCGTTCAGTTTTCAGGAGTCAAGTCCGTGGATGGTCCGGTTCTGCACAAAAATTCTGCCCAACCTGGAAAACGCGTGCCAGTACATTGAAGACCATTTCGTAACGCACAGCCAGGCTTGATCAAAAAATGCCTGATCGTTTCGAGTGCGTGGCGTTGATATTCCTTGAGTTGCATCAAGCGCCAACAGCCAGCGACTCTATTCGAGAGAGAGCTCTCGGACGCATGGGACCAATGCGCACATACGCAACGTTCTCCCCTTGCGCCTCCATCGTTTGTCCTAACTTCTGATTGAAGGCACGCAGAGCCGGATCGAACTCCGGCAACAGCACCACTTCGGCATCCATGGGCAGGGAAGCTTCGATTTCGGGGTGTTCGAACAAGTACCGGCTGAATTCGGCACTGAGCTCGATATTTTTTTCTATCATCGTATCGTCCGTATTCATGATTCCTCCAGAAACCTTTGCTTGTAGTACCGCCAGTTCGTCTTCAGATCCTTCTCTGCGAAGGTTAACGCATCGTTTAAATCCTGGTTGAACAGTGGCGTCTTTTCCGCCCGGCCCTTTTGATCCAGTAGATCGCGATGCGCAAAACCGTGCGCAGTATCGTAGCGTACCACGGGTAGCCATACCCCTCCAACCCGCGTCTCCAACTGGACCCGAAAGAACACAATTCGCTCCCGCACCCGGACATGTAAATGCCGGTAGCGGTCTCCGGCACCAAGCCTGATAACATATTCTGCCCTCTTCTCCACAATGCTACCTCGTCAGTTCGTAGATTTCGAACGGTAACTGCGCGAAATCCAGCCTTTGCATTCGACGTCACCGTACAATGGGAACGAATCAGATACACGCGCCAACTCATACCGCATTGGCCGGTGAACGTCGATCCCTATTTGCCGTCGGGCGCGGAGGCGCGAAGCGCCGAGATCGGGGCTGGTCCGGGGATTTGGGGCTTTATTAGTCCTGGGGTCTTGCGGGGTCAATAATGTGACGTTGAATGACCTCCCGCTCTGCCACACGCTTCGCGCTCTCGCCACGAAGTTGGCGAGAATTGGGGGTTAAGAAGTCTCCATTATGCCGTAACGATTTACTGCACGGGCGTGAGGGCGGTGGTTTCGGGGATGAAGATGAAGGCGTTGTAGCGACGCGGCAGAATGGTGGGCACGTAGTTGCCGAGCCGTTCGCGTTCGGGTTGATAGACCACGCCGATGGCCCGGTGGCCGACAACCTCCATTAACGAACTCAAATCCGGGGCTTCGTCGAATATGAACAAGGCCGGTTCCGTGGTGGCCTGGTACATCCAATCCTCAGCGCTGCCGTCGCGACCGTGCGGAACGGTCATGGTCTCCATGGCGGCCCCCCATTCGCGTCCGGCTTGGACCGTGCCGCGATGCGTGCCAAACCCCACAGCCCAAACGGCGTCCAGACCCCATTCCTGGCGGGCAAGCTGTCCGATGTTGCGCTGGCCGCTGGCCGTCATGGCACTCGCGCGCGCATCACCGATATGCGTGTTGTGGGCCCAAACAACGCCGCGTGCGTCGGGACCGTACCATGCAAGCAGGCGGTCGACGACGCCGAAGAAGTGGTCGACCCGGGCATTCCAAGAGGCCGCACCGCCCTGCACCATCAGGCGGAAATGGCGTTCTGCGTTCTTGACCACTTTCGTGTGCATTTTGGTCACCCAGAGGGCATAGCGTTCGTCGTCCGCCGCACCGGCCACCGCCTCTTGCAGCAACGCATAGGCTTGTTCCACGGCGGATTGGCAGGTTCGTTCGCCCAGGGCGACGGCCCGGGCGTATTGGTGCATATTGTCGCGATAAGGGTCAAAACAGGCATAGGCGGCGGCCACCTCCTGTGCCCACTCCTCGTTAATGGTTTTTAGGCGGTTCACGGCCTCCTCCATAGCCGTTTGCTCGCCATACACATCTATGCCGTAAAAGCCGACCCGTTCAGCCGGCGGGCGGTTGGCATTGAAGTCCCGCATCCATTCAATCAGTTCCGCTGTCTCCTCGTTGGCCCACATCCAGACCGGCCAGCGGGTAAACGTTTTCATGATATCGCGGGCGGAAGCATAGGGGGAGTCGAGATGTTTGACGTACGCATTCAGTTTCCACAGGGTCGCCCAGTCGCCTTCCACGGCTATAAAATCCACGCCCTGTTCGGCGATTAGTCGACGACTGATATGGGCGCGCCACGTATAGAATTCGGACGTGCCGTGGGAGGCTTCGCCCAGCAACACGACGCGGGCGTCGGTGGCCCGTTCCAGTAGCGGATCTAAATTATCGCTCTCCGCCAGCGGCTGGGCCAGGGAGCGCAGCACGGCCACCGGTGGTGTCCGTGATTCCGTGGCAGGGGCGGGGGCGGGCGTATCCGGTTCTGTCGAGTTGGTGGTGTTGCCGCAGGCGGTCAGTGCCAGGCCGATGCAGCCGGTCATGGTGCGGACCCAAAATGATAGCCGCCGGTGGATGGTATGGTTGTTCATGTCAACCTCCTTTTGTTTCTGTTTTAACCCGTCAATTCTGTTTCCTCCAACGCCGGTTGGCCTTGGGCCGCCCGGAGGGCGTTGTCGACGGTAACCCGTGCAATTTCCGCCAGGGCCTCGCGCGTGAGGAAGGCTTGATGTGAGGTAATCAGTACGTTGGGGAAGGTTAAGAGGCGGGCGAGTTCGTCGTCTTGCAGCATTTCCGCCGACAAATCCTCGAAAAAAACGCCTTCCTCTTCCTCGTAGACGTCAAGCGCCACCCCGCCCAAGTGGCTGGATTTGAGGTGTTGAATTAAATAGGTGGTATCCACCAGGGCACCACGACTGACATTGATGAGGATGGCGCCCGGCTTCATCAAGGCCAAGGTGCGGTCCGTGACCAGGTGCTGCGTTTCCGGGGTTAGGGGGACGTGCAACGAGAGTACGTCGGCGCGCTGAAAGACCGTGGTCATATCGGCGTATGTAATGCCATGCGTTTCGGCCCAAGCCGCTTGTGGGTAAGGGTCGTAGGCCATGACCTCCATGCCAAAACCGCGCAGCGCCTGTGCCACCAAGGCCCCGGTGCGGCCGGTGCCGATAATCCCGGCCGTTTTCCCGTGCAAGTCGAATCCCACCAGACCGCTGAGTGAAAAGTTGAGTTCGCGCACCCGGTTAAAGGCCTTATGAATCTTGCGGTTGAGCGTCAATAATAATGCAATGGTATGCTCCGCGACAGCGTGCGGCGAGTAGCTGGGCACGCGGGTAACGCGCAAACCAGCGGCCCGCGCAGCGGGCAGGTCCACGTTGTTGAAACCGGCACAACGCAGAGCCAGATGGCTTACGCCCGCCTGCACCAGCCGGTCAATGGCCGCAGCATCGGCATGATCATTTACAAATATACAGGCTGTGTTGGCCCCCTCGGCAGCGGCGGCCGTGGCACTTTCGAGGCGGAACGAATGAAAGGTCCACGTCAACTGCTTGGCTGCGGCCGCCGCGCACAAGGACACCCGGTCGTAGGGCTTGGTATCGAAAACGGCAATGGATGGTGGTGGGGTGTTCATCAGGCCTCCCGTGGATTAACGTGTTCGGCTGAGCCGAAGGCAAGTATGGGCATAAAGATGAGCGGCAGGAAAAATAAACCGACGCCAAAACCCGTGCCTTTATCAAATTGATGGGCCAACCCAATGTCGGCCAGAAGCATAATGATGATGTTGACCACCGGCAGCATCATCAACAGAACCCACCACCCCGGCTTACCGGCAATCCACATCAGCACGACCGCATTGTAAATGGGGACAAGACTGGTCCAGCCGGCATAACCGGCCTTGGTGAAGATGCGCCACATGGTGACCAGCATGAGCAGCATGATGAAGACAAAAAAGGCCAGGAGCGCGATCGTTTCACCCGTCGACAAATCGCGCTCCTCCCAAGCACCAAAGTCTGCCGAGCCCTCAGCGCGTATCGTCAATTGGTGCAGCCGTTCTTCAAGGTTGGTGGCCGACATGGGGCGGCCCGTCCGCGAGGTCTCGCTGCGCACGTACTGGACACGTCCATTTTGTAGAAACACCTCACGGCCGCGGTTGTAGTGCAGCAGTTCCGTGTCACCGCTGCGTGCGTGACTAGGCGGATCGCCCCAGCGCGCGACCACTTCGGCCCGCGTCATGCCCGGTTCAACTGCGGACGACTCATCCGTCTCAGCGCGTACACCCGACTGCGACAGCAACAAGAAAATCAGCGCGGTTAGGGCACCGCGCAAAGGAAATGATGGTGCGCTTTTTATCATGCGGTCCTCCCGTGGAGTGAACGCACCTTCCATACCGTTTGCAGAAAGCTAAATCAATTATTTTTGCGTTCCGACCCGAGCAGTTCTTCCAGCTTGGCGACTACTTCCTCGCCATGATTGCGGGTGTCGGGCCGATCAAAGCGATAGGCCACGCGCCCATCGGGATCGATGATGAAGGTTTTGCGCGCGGCCATTAGACCGCCCACCATCAAGCTGTCGAAGGCGCGCGCCAGCTCTTTATCCGTGTCGCTCAGCAACTCAAAAGGCAGATGATGCTCAGCCTTGAATTCCCGCTGACGATCGGGAGAATCCAGGCTAACCCCCAGAATAGCGGCTCCGTGATCTTGAATTTCACCGTAGGTATCGCGCAGCGAGCAGGACTGAGCTGTGCAGCCCGGCGTGAAGGCACGCGGATAGAAGTAAAGGACCAGCCAGCGTCCTGCTAAATCCGATAACCGGATATCCTCCCCACCGGTCGAGGGGCGTGCCATGTTGGGAACGGCATCCCCGACCTGCAAGGCCCAAGCAGGCGTTGAAAGGGCCATACCCAAAAATGACCAAAACAGTATTTCCATCTTCATCTTGTTACCTCATGTATAGCGTTGATTGCCTTTTTTGGTCTCCGACACACGCCGTCTCTTGACCACGGATTTATGTCTGTTTGGTGCATGAAACCTGACAGCCACCTATTCACTCCGGTCGCGTTTGTGCCAAACGGTGTATGGCACGGTTTACTTCACGGCGCATCGCAACGTCGGGTGGCAACGGTTCTGCCGATGGCGGGGTACGGAACAGGCTGCACAAGCGTGCCCACCCGCCAAGTTGAGTCCGGCGCAGCGTGTGCAGTTCCTGGCGGATCCGGTAGCAATAGAGCGGCGGTTGGCGCCGACTCCCTATGCGGATGGCTTCGGCATAGGCCCGGGCGGCTTGGCGCGCATTTCCCTGACGCAAATCACAGCGGCCACGGTAATACCAAGCGAGTACATTGAGTGGGGCGAAGGCTAGATATTTTTCAAACCGCACGCGCGCGGCCTCAATCTGTCCGGTATAAAAGTAGGTCTTGGCCTCGCGCAACAGCATGAACTGTGCGGTACGTTCCAGATCGAGCATTAAGGTTTGCAGGGTGGTGTTGCGGGGAACGATGTTACCCACGATCATCTCTTCCAGAATATCGTCGGCCCGTGTGTCCAGGATCGGAGGCTCCGTCACCATATCTGGTCGGTATGTCCCGCGAGGGGCGGAAGATGTTGCGTTGGCGCGTTGTTGGTCGTACGCGGCCCGCGCCAGCGGGTCGGACAAGACGTTGAACGCCTCTACCAACCGCTTGAATTCCTCCACTTTCCGCGGCTGATTGGGGTGGTGGTCCGGGTGACAGGTCTTGGCGCGGTGATAATAGGCTTTGCGCAGCGTTTGGAAATCGCTTTCCGGATGGATTCCCAGCACTTCGTAATAGGGCCGTGTCACCGTGTGCAGTCGGCTAGTAGTTCTCGCAGAAAGGACAGTTTAGCTGACACTCTTTGCAAAGTGTGCGGAGCTGCTCTTCAACGTATGGCGCCAAATCCATGAATTTTACCCAAATACGATACAGGTTATTCCCGTTATCAGGGGCAGAGCACTGGACGACAAGTCCCGTACAGCAAATGGTATCCGGGTCATCGGCATCCGCGCCCGGTAGAGCCAGGGTGAAATCCATTAGGCAGCACTCGTTGAGTGGGCGGGCGGCATAATATTGAATTCCCAACGGACACAGGCGAAACGTATTAGGTTGCGGTTGCCCGTCGTCTTCGTCACAATAAATAATTATATCGTTCACTGTCGCCATGACGTCCTACGTGATTCCTTCCCTTAAATAAGCTGACGGACCTAACCTAGCCGATTTGCGGGGAAAGTCAAATTAGGGAATTGGTCACGATTAATCCCTTGCTTGGGTGCCACAAGTGGGTTAACGGTTGCGATACAAATAGTCGGTGGACGGTGGTCTTTCTTTAAAGGGACGTAGATATGAAAAAAGTAGCAATTGGATGTGTGATCTCGTTGAGTTTCTTCGGATTGTAAGCGATGCGTCCGGCCCGTCCTATGAACCAGTCCGTAAAACCGATGGCTGATGATTCCCATGATGAGGTCGATGACCTGCAACAGCAGTTCATGGACTTGCTGAACCGGACGCAAGCAGCCTTTCTCGGGAGCGATCTGTTTGCGGGCGGGGCTACTGCGGGGGCATCGACCGCCCCGGAGGGTTCCGAGCCCGAGGCGGAGGATCAGGTTTTGCAGCGTATCCGGGACTTCAGCCTAAAGCCGCGCGAGGTCCGGGATTATCTCGATCGTTTCGTGGTGCAGCAGGAAGAGGCCAAGAAGGTGTTGGCCGTGACCGTATGCGATCACTACAACCACGTGCGCCGCTGCATTGAGCAACCGGAAACCATGGAGCAGGAATACGCCAAGCCGAATATTATCCTGCTGGGCCCCACGGGTGTGGGCAAGACCTATTTGATGCGTTGTATTGCCCGGCTGGTGGGGGTGCCGTTTGTTAAAGCGGATGCCACCAAGTTTTCGGAGACCGGTTATGTCGGGAACGACGTGGAAGACATTGTCCGGGATCTCGTGCGGGCGGCTGACGGTTCCATCGAATGGGCGCGCTACGGCATTATTTATATAGACGAAATCGATAAGATTGCGGGGCCTTCAACCGCCGGTAGCCGGGATGTATCGGGTCGCGGGGTACAGATTAACTTGTTAAAACTGATGGAGGAGACGGAAGTCAACTTGCACAGCCAGACCGATTTGATCGGGCAGATGCAAGCCATCATGGAAATGCAGCGGCACGGGGGCCGTCCGGCGGCCCGCACGATCAATACCCGTCATATGCTGTTCATCGTCAGCGGGGCGTTCGACAAGTTGTCGGACATTGTCCGCACACGTTTGGAACGGTCCCGTATCGGCTTTGCGCACGACGAAGCGGGTCAGGCGTCGGGCCCTCGCGACGCCCACTATTTACAGCGCGTCAATACCGCTGATTTTATCCAGTTTGGGTTTGAACCCGAATTCATTGGGCGCTTGCCCGTGCGGGTGGTTTGCGATCCGTTAACGGCGGGTGATCTGGAACAGGTACTGGTCAAGTCGGAAGGCAGCGTACTCTTGCAGTTCCGCGAGGATTTACAGGGCTACGGGATTACGCTGCACACGACATCGGAAGCGATCAAGGCCATCGCCCACCGGGCGGAGGAGGAAAAGACCGGCGCGCGCGGCTTAATGACCGTGCTGGAGCGCATCCTGCGCGATTTTAAGTTTGAGCTGCCGTCCACGGGCGTCAGATTGCTGGAAATCAATGCCGAAACCGTCGAGGCCCCCGACCGGGCGTTACAGGAATTATTAGCGCGGAATCGCGATTCGCAAGTGGACTTATGGAAAGCGGACGTGCAGCAATTCGCGGAGCGCTTCCGCCAAGTCCACGGGCTGCAATTAATATTTGAAGAAGCCGCGATCGAAGCGCTGTGCGCCAAAGTGCGCACCACCGGCAAAGCCATGCGCACGGTTTGCGAAGAGGTGTTCCGCAATTATGAATATGGGCTGAATCTTATAGCCCGCAATACTGGACGGGATGCGTTTACCATCACGGATGCGGTGGTGGCGGATCCGGACCGGGAACTATCAAAATGGGTGGTGACCAGTCACGCCCGCAACGAGGAGTAGCAGAGCATGCGCATAGTAAAAGAGGGGTACCCGTTGATTGGGGGGTCGGTGGCGGTGTCGGTGCTGGCCGTTGGCGTAGCCAGCGTGCTGGGGGCTGGCACGCTGACGGCGGTGCTGGCGGTGGCGGGGGTATTGGCCGTGGCGTTCTTTATCTACTTCTTCCGTGATCCGGATCGTACGCCCCCCAAGGATCCGGCAGTAATTGTGTCGGGGGCCGATGGATTGGTGCGGGCCGTGGAAACGGTGTCGGAACGCCACTACCTGCAGGGCGAAGCCGTGCGGATCAGTATTTTTCTCAATCCATTTGATGTGCACGTCAACCGGTCGCCCCTGGCGGGCGTGGTGGCGGGGCTGGCCTATACCCCCGGTAAACATTTATTGACAATGGACAACGCTTCATCAGAGCATAACGAACACAGTTCGATCTATATCCGGGGTGACCAGACCGACTGTCTGGTGAAGCAAATCGTGGGGCCGGTCGTGAGACGGGTCGTCTACTGGCTGGAAATGGAGCAAGCGTTGGATCGGGCTGAACGAATAGGAATGATGAAATTCGGGTCGCGCATGGATATTTACCTGCGCGCGTCCGATGTTGAAGTGACGATCGCAAAAGGTGAACGCGTGCGGGCAGGAGAAACAGTTATTGCGCGTTGCCGGAAAGACTCAAAATGATTACCTGGCGACAGGTTGTACCAACCCTTTTTACCGTGGCCGCGCTGCTGGCCGGATTTTACAGTTTACTGCTGAGTGGACAGGGCGAATTTTTGCTGGCCGCGCAAATGATTATGCTGTCCATGTTGCTCGACGGATTCGACGGCAACGTCGCGCGCCTGATTAAGGGCACCACCAAGTTCGGGGCGGAACTGGATACGTATGTGGACATGACCAGTTTTGGTTTGGCACCGGCTATGTTGGCGTATGAAGCGGTGTTGAAGGAATTCGGTTTTCTTGGGTTCCTGCTGGCCGGGGCCATTGTGTTATCCGGCGTCATGCGGTTATCGCGTTTTCGGATCAAGGACCCGTTCCGCGGTCAGCGCGGCTTTCAGGGGTTGCCCATCACGGTCAATGCCTGCTGGCTCTCCATGTTTATCTTCGTGGCGGAATCAGGCTTGTTTAATACCGAGCGCTACGTACTGCACCGTGGGCCCATGGCCAGTGTGGTGTGGACGTGTACCCTGCTGTTCTTGATTCTGCAGGTCTCCAATATTCGTTATCCCAAGCCGACCAAGGCCTTGATCGGGTTTATTCCCTGCATCTTGTTTGTGACTTTCCTCTTCTTGAAAATGCAGGTGGCGGTCGCCTCGGCACTGACCATTTGTGCGTCTTGTTTCATCTACGCGTTCGTCACCCCGCTGATTCCCCGCCATGCGGACCTCTCCACCTTGTTGGAAGAGACGGAAGAGGACGAGCCCGAACCCAGCCTGCGCATGCCGTGAGCCGCGCGCCCTATATGCGAATTGTTGTCATAGGGGCTAAAGGAATGTTGGGCCGGGATGTGGTGGCGACCGCCAAGGAGAATGCCCGATGAGGCCGGCCTTACCCGAAACGCCTGTTACGTTCACCGTGGAGCATGAACAACTGGTGGGCATTTGGCATACGGCGAACGCGCCATTTGAGGCCGCACCCGCTGTCATCTGCTGTCATGGATTCACCGGGCACAAGGCCGAAAGCCAGCGTTTATTCGTATTGTTGGCGCGCGCCTTGGCGGCGCACGGTATCGGGGTGTTACGTTTCGATTTCCGTGGGTCCGGGGATAGCGCGGGTGCGTTTCGCGATATGACCGTAGCCCGGGAGATTGCCGACACGCAGGCCGCCCTCGATTATGTGCGCTCACGCACGGACGTGGATCCTGGCTATATGGCGCTATTGGGATTCAGCTTGGGTGGGTTGGTGGCCGCCGTGACGGCGGCGGCGCATCCGGATCTGCGTGCGCTGGCCCTGTGGAACCCCGTGGCCCGACCGCAGCGCTTGTGGGATCGCCTTTCGAGTGAGGATCGCGCCCGGGTCGAACGGTCCGGTGGCGTGGTGGATATGGGGGGATGGGCGGTTGGTGCGGCCTTTGTAGACGAATTGCGCACCTTGGATCCGTTGTCGCAGGTGGCGACACCCGGCACGACTCCCGTGCTGGTGGTAACCGGAGAAGCGGACGCCAGCGTGCCGGTGACGGAGGGGCAGGCCTATGTGGATGCCTGGCGCTCGGCGGGTCGCGAAGTGACCGCCCATGGTGTAAAGGGGGCCCAGCACACCTTCAACACCCTGCCACACCAACGGGAAGCAATAGAAGTGACCGCCGTCTGGCTATCGCTCTGCCTCGGCTATCGCGGAGAATAGCTGTTCGCCTTTCTCCTTGCGATTCCGGCGCGCGCGACCTAGACTCCCTCCCACGATGAGTAAGGAGGAACACGACATCGATATTGGTGACCGGCGCGCGGCCGCCAACACGGGTATCCCGTTTCGTCAGGCGTTAGTGGTCTTTTTCGTTTTCTACGTGGTGGCGGCCCTGCTGAACGGTCGGGCCATCTACGAAGAGGCATCGCGCCGGGAGTATGGACCGGTGCGTACCGCGTGGATGACCGCCACGGCCCCGCTGAACGCGGTCGCGACGCGTACAGGGGTGTACCGATTTCGGCGTATTTTTGAAGGTTGGCTGGAGGATGAACCATGAGCATTATTAGTAAACGACGTTTTTTGGCGCTGTGTTGGTGTGTAGGATTGATGGGCGCGGCCGGATGGCCGGCATGGGCAACGCCGGCTCGGGTTTTGTTAATTGGCGACTCGATGATGCGTATGCCGGCGCATAGCTTCGAGCAACGGTTGGGCCGGATGGAGGGTGTTGAGACCCACGCGGTCACATCGCTGGGATCCGGCTTGGCGCGCCTCGACGTGTTCGATTGGATGGAGCGGGTGGATGAGCTGACGGCTGGCTTTAACCCGGAATGGACACTGGTCTGGTTCGGGACCAACGACCGGCAACCCATGCGCACCCGGGACGGTATCATCCAGCCGCGCGCACAGGCGGAATGGTCGGCCGAGTACGCCCGGCGCGTGGCGCGCGTGATGGACAAATTAACGGCGCGCAGCGAGCAGCGCGTTATCTGGCTGGAATTGCCACCGATGCGCGATAGCCGGTTGAACGATGACATCGCACTGATCAACAAGCTGGTGGCCGATGAGGCGGGGCAGCGGTCACAGGTCGATTTTTATCCTGCCGCAGAATTATTTAGCAGGCGGCCGGGCACTTTTTCCATGCACGTAGCGGGCCCGGACGGGATGCCGTTGCGTGTGCGCGAAGCGGACGGCGTTCACCTTAACCGGGCCGGGGCGGATCTGTTGGCCGACCGCCTGATAGCCGATCTGTTTGCCGAGCCGGGAGCCACGGACCGCTGATGCGCCACGCCCACATGCGCGTGATATCCGGTGCGGGCCTGGTAACGGTGCTGGTGTGCACGGCACTGAGCATGGCGGAGCTCGCGGAAGACGGGGTGAACCCGTTTGACGAGGTGTCGCCGACGCTGTTTGACGATCTTTTTGAATGGGAAGACGATCCGGTCGAAGAAGCCGCCGAAGACGCATTGGCCGTGACGCCGGCCATGGCCGCGATGTTCCAGGGCATGACGCTCGCACAGGATGAGCTGTACGATGAGGCGATCCCCCTGCTGGAGCAAGCCATCGAAAAAGATCCTACCCTGATCGGAGCATGGAGCAGTTTGGGATGGGCGTACTGGTCCACCGATCGGCGCGAGGAGGCCGAGGATCTTTGGAACCGGTTGGTCACCATCGCGCCGAACGAACCTACGGGCTATAACCTGCTCGCCCAAGTGGCCACGCGCGAAGCGGAGTTCGAACGGGCCGCCGAGCTTTACATCACCAGCTTGGAATTGGAACCCGAGCAGTACGATATCCGGCTCAACCTGGCGCGCGTTTGGCTGTGGGGCGGACAGTATCGCAAGGCCGTGCGCCTGTTGCAGACGCTGTTTGCGGAGGACCCCGACCGGATCGATGTCGAAATCGAATTGGCTTGGGCCCTCTATACCGATGAACAGTACGAGGAAGCCATTGTGCATTGGAACAATATCAATGAGTGGATTCCCGATAATCCCACCTTTCTGCTGGCCCGCGCCAATGTCTGGGTATTGCTGGGGGATTTGGACGCGGCACGGGCGGATGCCGAACAGGTGTTGGAAATTGATGCGCGCAACTTAGAGGCCATGAATATCCTGGCCAACTTGGCGGTCCGCGGCAAGCGCCCCGAGGAGGCCGTCACGCGTTTGCGTCAGTTAATGGACTATACCGACGAAGATTCCGCCAAAGCGGAATTGGCCATGCGCATCGCGGTTTACATGAAAAGCATTCTGGACCAGGGCTCCGACCTTTTTAGCCGCGCGCAGATCCTGCGGGTGGTCCGTATCTCGCTGGACTATGACGATAGCGTCATCGGTACCCATCTATTCTACGGGGAAATGCTGGCAGCCGACCGGCAGTTTGCCGCCGCCGAAGAGGTGTTTCAGCGGGTCCTCGATGAGTTCAATCCCTACGCGCGCCGGGCGCTGTTCGGGTTGGTGGAGACCTATTTGGGGCGCTCGCAATTGGACCGGGCGGAAGCGCAATTACGTGAGAATTATAACGTACTGAACGCCAACGATCCCTTTCGCCATTTATATTGGGCCCGGCTCTGCTTGGCGCGCGGCGAAGTGATGGCGGCTCTGGACGCGTTGGACCGGTTGGAATATGAAGGTTCGCAAGGAGCCGTGTTCACGCTGCTCTACGGGGGAATCAGCCCCAGCGAGTTCTCACATCTCCCCTCGGCCCGCCAGGTGCGGGCACAGCTAATGACATTGCGCCGGGCCGGCTTCCAATTTATCACCCCGTCCGAACTGCCGTCCTTCTTCGACCAGAAAGAGCCGGCCAACCGGCTGGAACGCCGCCCGTGGTTGAACCGGGTGGTGAACGCCGCCCGCTATGCGTGGACCGGGGAGCGCCGGGAAAAGCAAACCGACCTAAGCGACTATTCCCCTGAAATGGTCGCCATGCTGACGTTCGACGGCGGCTTCCGCAATTCTTTTCGGTACGGGACCCAGATCATGGATGATCTCGGCATACAGGCGGCCATGTTTGTCGGGGCGGGCGATGTCCTTTCCCCGGACCATCGCGAAGTGGCTTCTTTTGAGGAAATTCGGGAATTCCATGCCGGGGGCCAGTGGGAAATCCACAGCCGATTGTGGGCGGCCGGTCAATTGGCGGCGCTATCGGAAGATGAAACGGAGTGGGGATTGCCGTTGGTTAACCGGGTTTGGTTGCCGGAAGCCGGACGACTGGAAACCTTGCGGGAATACCAAGTCCGCGTGCGCCGCGAGTTCCGCCAGTCGCGCGCTGTGCTGGCGCAGGAACTTGGCATCGACGAAGAAAAAATCACCTCGGTGGGCTATCCCGAAGGCGAAATCGGGCAGGAAGGGCGTGTCAATATCGAGGCCTTTCGCGTCCCGGATGTGGTCTTGAATGAAGCCGATACCGTATACCGTCAAGGGTTTATGCAACACGAGCATGGCTACAGCCTAAAGACCGATGATGCGCTGTGGTTGAAACGCTGGCAGCCGGATCGTCAGGCGACCGCGCGCGACGTGTTGCGCGCGGCGTATCGGCAACACCCCGTGTTCCAAGCCCGCCGTATGCGGGCCGAAATCGCGGCCCTGACCGGTCGTTTACACCTTGCGCTGGAACAGGCGGAGCTGCTGAAGCGTGACGGCTATCCAGAAGAGGATTTGGCCAACGTTAATAGTATGATCCATCGTCACTTGGGCCGCTTGGCCGCGTTGCCGGAAGTGGCGGAAGACCTGCGCGGAGCGGATGGCGAACCGGAAGGATTCATTGCCTTGCGGCGACCGCACATCGGGGTGGAAGGCCAAATCACCCGGGCCAATATCATGATTGACGATCGGGAAGCATCGATTTTCGGCGGTCTATACGTGAATCGGCGCACCGGCTTGCAGGTGCGGGCGGGTCGTGGACGGATCAAGCAAACAGTCGAAACCAATCGTTTTGTCGAGGTGCAGGAAACGTCCCGGTCGAGCCAGCGCGTTGAAGAAGAGCGTATTGAGAACGGGGAAGTGACCCGCTCACGCAGTTCGCGGATCACGGTGGAGACCCGTACGGTGTTGTCCAACCAAGTGGAGCGGACCCGTTTCGATGCCGACAAGGATTTTGTGGGCTTGGCGTTGAACCACACCCATCCCTCCGGCTCCTTTACGCTGGGCGAAGTCCGGCGCTACACGTATGACGGCTCCAATATTGATGATGAGACGGCCTACACCTTTGCGTTGGAGCATCAGTGGCGACCGGTACTGGCCATTGATATGGCGGCCCGCTATCACCGCGGGATTGTGCCCTCGGCGCGCGAAGTGCTGCAGTTCGACAGTTTAGGTGTCCGCGCGATTTGGCGTATCCGGGATTATTGGCATGCCAATGGACTGGCCTATTTTGCGTACTACGAGGACCGCAATTCCCTGCTCAAAGGGGAGTTGGAGAATTTGTGGCAGTTATCGGAACGGTATGACGTATGGTTCGGTGTGGAAAATATGGTCGATACCGTAGATCGCGACAGTGACCTGTATTGGACACCGTTTTGGGATCAACGGCATGCCCTACTTTTGCGATTGAGGCGGAGCTATCCCAATTACTTTGGGATGGTACGTGCCCATATCGGGGTGCAAAAGAGTCGCGTCCGCCGGGAGGAACGCGATGCATTTGCCACGGCCCTGGCGCGTGGCGAAGCCGAAGGTTGGTCGCCGGGTGCCGGGCCCCGTCGGGGCTGGGAACGCATGATCGGATTTGCCGGCACGGTCAGCCGGACCTTCGAGAGCGGACTGAAACTGTCGACCGAATTCAGCGTCAATGCCACCGACGAATACACCGAACACACGGTGAGCGGCTCTGCGCTGTACACGTTCTAATCATTGTCCATTGCCGTGGCCCGGACTTGGGCCAGTTCTTCTGGTGAGCGCACCAAGCGGGCGATGGCGGCCAGTGCCTGGAGGTGGGTTTCGGGCGAGAGGTCTTTGGCGGACAACAGGGCAAAAACCAACCGGTCCGGGGTGTCCGCTGCAGATGATTCGGAAAAGGCCAATCCCTTTACCGTACCCGTCACGTGCGGGGTGTGGGTGTGCAGGAGGAAAATGCCTTCCTGAAGTTCGAGTGGTTCCAGTTCCTGTAGGGCCTGCGCAATGTGCGTGGCCGCGTCGGGTACCATACGGGCCGCCAAGGGGGCGATCATGGCGTCAACCGACAGGTCGGGTGCTAACTTGAGCACGTGCTGGATGGGCGTGTCTTCGGTCGGCGGCACCGACGCGACGGGCGTGGCGTCCTGTTGGGCCGGATAGGCGATGAGTAGATTGTGGTGGGGATAGGCGGCGTCCAGTTGTTGCAGACTGCGTTCGATGCGCGGGTGCCACGCCGCGCTACCACGCCGCGCCTGTGCCATCACCAGCATATCGGATTCGCGGACCTGCCCCGCCAGCCAGGTGGGCCATTCGCGCCACCGGGTATAGCTGTGGAAATGGGCCAGCAACGCGCCCGCGTCCGGCCAGGTGGCCATCGTGCCCTGCATTTCAGGGTTGCCGAACAGCCACAGCTCAGCACCTAAATTGGTGGCTAGTCGTCGGGTTTGCTGGATGGTGGCATGGAATCCGGCTTGGTGTTCCACTTGCGGGGGGAGCAGGACCATCAAACGGGCGGTGGTATTGACGGGCTGCGGCAAGCGGGTGGCGAAGAGCTGGGTGGGCGTCAACTCCAGCACTTGATCCAACAGGTTCTGAAAAAACAGGCTCCCCCCCCGTTCACTGCGTTGCCAGCCCAGAATGACCGTATGTACCCGTTTTTCACGAATGGCGCGAATGATGCCACCAGCCCGATTGACATCCACCCGGGTTAACGCTTCAACGGGAACATCGGCGGCGACGGCATGTACCACGGCGGCTTCCAGCAAGGCTTCGCCGACCGCCAGATGTTGTTCTGCGTCCGGTCCGTCCAAGGCCACATTGAGCGGGTACAGCGGTGCGGCGGAATCTGCCGGGCGCATGGCACAAGCCAGTTCAATCAAGGCGGGCGCGGTATCGGTGTTGCTCAACGGCAAAAGTATCCGGTCACCGGCACCGGTTACAGACCGGACGGGAACGGTTTCCAATGCGACCTGTCGGCCATACCGTTGGGTCGCCCAAGCACCGACAATGCACGAAACCAAAATCATCAAAATGCTGCCGTTCAATATCGACACATCGAACAAGTCAATGCGTACGCCCACCAGCACGGCCGCCAAGGTGGCGGCCGCTTGATTAACGCTGATACCGAACACCAAATTCCGTTCCGCCCGGGTATACCCCAGCCAGCGACCGCTACCTTGAGCGGCCAGCCACTTGGCCAGATGAACGGCGATGGTCATGAACAACGCGATGCCCCAAGCGCGCGGGTCGGTGAGCAGGATGGTGATATCGACCCGCATCCCGATTGACAGGAGAAAGAACGGAATAAACAAGGCATGGCCCATAAACTGTATCCGGTTGCGCAGCACCCCGTTTTCCGGTGCCAGCGGGCCTAGGGCCAAGCCGGCCAGAAAGGCGCCGATAATCGGTTCCACCCCGGCTAAATGGGCGGCATAGGCACTGAGAAAGGCCGCCGCCACGATAAACAGGTATTCAGCGATGGGGTCGGGTTGCGCCCGGCGAAAAAACCAGTACCCGACTTTAGGCAACCCCCACAGGATGGCCCATACCAGCAGAAAGAGTAACAGAATCTGCCGCATCCAAAAGACCACAGTCAGGCTTTCGGCGGTGGTTTGCTCGACAATGGCGAGCACTAACAGCGCGGCCAAATCCGTCAAAATAGTGCCCCCGATGGCTGTGGTTACGGCCCGGGACCGGGTGATGTTGAGTTGGGCCAGGATGGGGTAGGTCACCAGTGTGTGCGAGGCGAACATGCTGGCCAGCAGAATCGACGCAGGCCACGATAGGCCGAACAAGGCGCGCGCCGCCAAGGCCCCGCCGACCTGCGGGATAAAGAAGGTCAGCGCACCAAATATCAGGCTATGCCGCCGCTGCCGGGTGAATTCGCGCAGATTGATTTCCAGCCCGGCCAGAAACATCAGATAGAGCAGTCCCACCTTGCCGAGCAGCTCAAACGTCGTGTCCAGCGCGAACCAGCCAAAGCCCGGTGGCCCGGCAACAATGCCGGCCACAATGAGTCCGACGATACCGGGCACCCGCAAGCGCGCGAAGCCCATTGGGGCCAGTAGCATCAGCAACATGACTAAGGCAAAAATCAGGACAGGATCCTGTATCTGCCACGCCGTGTCCTGAATGGTGTGGGCGAGGTCCTCGGTCATCCCTCTCGACTACACGTCGACCGGGATCAGGTCAAGCGCAGTTTCGGTTTGTGATCCGGGGCGTCCGCCGAGGGGGAAGTGTCTTCCTCTTCCTTCTTGGCGGTCGGCTGCGGCTTGCGCGCGGGCCTGGATTGGCCCTGCCGCAGTTGAATGTAGCGGGCATTCAGTTCGCGGTACGACTTTGACAGTTGCAGGTGTTTACGCTCAAGAAGCTCGCGTTCCTCACGCTCTTTTTCCAGTACCTCGTTGGTTTCCTTGAGGCGCTGTTGTAGGTCCCCCAGCTGACTGGTCAAATGGCCTTGGCCGCCGGGCGCATCGCCTTTTAAGGCGTCCAGCTCGTGTGTCTTCTTTTCCAGTTGGGCCGCGACCAAGTCATAATTTTCAAGCAATTGTTGATGGGCCTGGCGTAACGCCTCATCGCCCGCCGCCTCGAGATCGGCGCCCGATTGCTCATCCAAGCGTGCTTGCAAGGCCTCCCGGGCGGCTTCCGCTGCGTCAAGCTGTGCTTGTAACGCCTCGCGCTCTTGTGCCCAGGAATCTTCCTTTTCGGTGAGCGTCTGCAGCTGCTCTTCCAGTTGCGCACAGCGCGTCTCCGCTGCCCGCGACGCTTCTTGTTCGGCGGTCAAACGGGCTTCCCATTCAGCTTGCTGTTGTCCGGCATCGATTGCAGCCGCCGTCTCTTCCGGAGGCGTCGGCGGCGTGGTGGGTGCCGCTTGCAAGCGGTCTAACTCCACCTGTAAAGCGCGTTGTTGCGTTTCCGCCTGTTGGTATTTTTTAAGCAACAAGGGCAACACCCATTCGGCCAAGGTTTTGGAGGTTTGGCTGCGAACGTGCTGTACGCGCATGGCCGGGTCAACCTCCTCCTCGACCCATAATGTTTGCAGTGTGGCTAGATGCAGTGGACCATATGTTTGGCCTTGCTCGAGCAGTAGGACGTATTCCAGTTCCAGGTCAGGAAGCTGCTCCGGGGGAATCCAGCGGGCGCGATCTTCCGAAATGTCGTCGCCCGGTTCCACGCGGCCATCGGCCGCCCACCCTTGGAGATCAGCCAGTTCAACCGGGCCGTATATTTGCCCGTCACTCTTGCGTAAATACCATTCCGTCATTATTTCCCCCTCCGGTTATTCCGGAATAAATAACTTTTGTCCGACGCGTAGTCGATCCGGATTTTGCAAATTGTTGGCGTTGATGATGGTGCTCGTGGTGACGCCATAGGCCGCCGCGATATGGGAGAGGGTTTCCCCGGGCTGGACCTCATGCTCATACCCGTAACCACTATGTGTTTGCCGCGCAGAGGTGGCCTGCCGGGCGGTTTGCGCTTGCTGCATCAGTTGATTGATGGTCCCGCTCAATTGGTCCACGATTTCGCGGCGATCGGTCTCGCGGGCGCGATCCAGGGCCTGCACCCGCTCCTCTATTTCCCGTAACCTTTGGGCCTGATCAGCCTGGCGCGCTTGTTGATCATGGCGCCCTTCCTCGCGCACACGGTTCAAGTCACGCTGCAGGCGGTCTATTTCGATTTCCAGCCCTTCGACTTGGGCGGCTACCCGGCGGATCTCCTCCTGAACCAGCAGCAAATCTTCGCGTTCCTGCACGGCGGTCCGCGTTCGTTGATCGGCATAGGTCATGCAGCCGCTGGCCAAGCCCACGCCAACAATGACCCCCACCAGACGGCTGATGATCCAAGCTAGACGCAGGTTCGATCTGTTCATGGCTATTTGCCCTTGATTGCCTGGCTCGGCGTTAGCAGCATTATAATGCTACGCCCCATCAACCGCGGCGGTTGCTCGGCGTTGCCGATATCCTTTAAATCTTCCAGTACCCGGTTCATGACCTCAAAGCCTAACTCCTGATGGGCCCCCTCGCGGCCCCGGAAGAAGAGCGAACATTTTACCCGGTTCCCGCTTTCCAGGAAATCCCGTGCGTGGCGCACCTTGGTGGCATAGTCATGTTCTTCCACATTGGCATGAAACTTCAATTCCTTGACCTTGGTCGCGGCTGCATTTTTCTTTTGATGCTTTTGCTTCTTTTCCTGGTCGTACTTGAATTTGCCGTAATCCATGATCCGGCAGACCGGCGGCTTGGCGGTCGGCGACACTTCAACCAAGTCCATCCCTAGTCGTTCCGCCTTCTGCAACGCTTCCCGGGTCGCGATAACACCAATCTGTTCGCCTTGCGCGTCGATGCAGCGGACCTCGGGTACACGAATCCGGTGATTGATACGGGTGAAGTTCTGGGGAGCACGGGGAGGGGGTCTACGCATAGCCATAATAAGCTAGGTCATCCTTTCGGGGTGGGTTCCATGGTCGTGGCCAGCAGGCGTTCCGCATTTTCCTGGTCAAGGATGTCCAGCACCTCATCCAGCGCGCGGACGCCCACGTCCCCGTGGGGACGCGCCCGTACCGCGACGGTGCCTGCTTGTTCTTCTTTCGGGCCAACAATTAACATATATGGAATTTTAGCGAGTTGCGCATGGCGGATTTTAGCGCCGATCTTGTCGGCGCGCTCATCTACCGTAAATCGTCGTCCAGTTTGCCTTAATCGTTCGCCAACCGCAAGCGCGTATTCCTGTTGTTTTTCGGTCAGGGGCAGCACGCGCACCTGTTCCGGCGCCAGCCACAACGGAAAGGCCCCGGCATAATGCTCCACCATGATCCCGAAGAACCGCTCCAGACTGCCGAGCAGAGCCCGGTGGATCATATACGGCACATGTTCACGACCGTCCTCACCCACGTAGGTCAGTTGGAAGCGATCAGGTAAATTAAAGTCAAATTGTACGGTGCTCATTTGCCACTCGCGCCCGATCGCATCCTTGACCTTGAGATCGATCTTGGGGCCATAGAAGGCCCCGCCTCCATGGTCGGTTTCGTAAGGGATACCTTCCGCTTGCAGGGCGGCTTCCAGCGATGCGGTCGCCTGCTCCCAGCGCTGCGGATCGCCTACGGCCTTGTCGGGGCGGGTGGAGAGGTAGGCGCTGATATTGGTGAAGCCAAACGTGTGCCACATAGCAATGGCAAACCGTACCGCCCGCGCGATTTCAGCCTCCACTTGGGCGGGGGTACAGAAAATATGCGCATCGTCCTGCGTAAATCCGCGTACCCGCAGCAACCCATGCAGTACGCCCGCCTTCTCATAGCGGTAAACCGTGCCCAGCTCGGCCCAGCGTAACGGCAAATCGCGGTAGGAACGCTTGTGCGACTGGTAAATCTTGATGTGGAACGGGCAGTTCATGGGCTTGACGTAGTAGGGGTTCTCGTCAATTTCCATGGGGGCGTACATGCCTTCCTTATAGAAATCCAAGTGCCCCGAGGTTTCCCATAATCCCGCGCGCCCGATGTGCGGCGAATAGAGCAGGTCGTACCCCCCGTCCAAGTGTGCTTGCCGCCAGTAGGACTCGATCTCGGACCGAATCCGGGCCCCCTTAGGATGCCAGTGAATCAGGCCCGGCCCCACATCCTCCTGCAGGCTGAACAGATCGAGTTCCTTGCCCAGCTTACGATGATCGCGTTGCTTGGCTTCCTCCAACTGCTTTAAATGCACCCGCAATTGCTTGTCAGACGGGAACGCCGTCCCATAGAGGCGTTGCAGCATCGGGTTCGTCTCGCGCCCGCGATAGTAGGAGCCCGCCACCGACAACAGCTTGAACGCCTTGACGCCGCCGGTACGCTCAACATGCGGGCCGCGACATAAATCCACGAATTCGCCGCAGCGATAAAAGGTGATGGGTTCCCCCTCGGGAATATCCGCCAGCCGTTCCAGTTTGTACCGCTGCCCCATGGCCTCGATCATTGCGGCTGCTTCCGGCCGGGAAACGGTAAGGCACTCGAACGGGTGGTCCTCTTTGATAAACGCCGCCATCTCGCGCTCAATGGCTTCAAAATCCTCCGGGGTCAACCGGTGCGGCACATCAAAGTCGTAATAAAATCCCTCCTCGGTCGGGGGGCCGATGTCCAGTTGGACGTCGGAAAAGAGACGACAAACCGCAGCGGCCATGACGTGGGCGGCGCTATGCCGCATTTTGTATAAGTCGGATGTGACGTCTAGTTTCATTAAATATGACGGTCGTTATGCACTCAAAATAAAAAAATAATTATACCGCCTGACAGACGGCTCGGGTTAATCCGCGCGTGGTGGGCGATACAGGACTTGAACCTGTGACCCCTACCATGTCAAGGTAGTGCTCTAGCCAACTGAGCTAATCGCCCGCGCAGTCCACACTGTGCAACGAGATTTCCCATTGCACCCCGCCACCATAAGCCGCGACGCGGACGGTGTCAATACCCCCGCGCAGCACCCATTTTTGCAAGTTGTTCTTCTGCGGTCTGTAGATGTCGCTGGAGAGTCTCGTGGGGCATGCGTTCCAGTTGTCTCACCATCATGGCCAGACGTGGCTGAGTGGCGAAGAAACGGCGATGGGTGTGAATGAAGCGCCAAAACAGGCCATCCCAAATGGCGCACCACGATCCCGCCGGGAAGTTGCTCATCTTCCGCACATAATTTGAGCCGCTGATATAAGGTTTGGTGCTCAACCAACCGCCGTCGGCGAATTGGCTCATGCCATAGACGTTCGGCACCATGACCCAGTCGTAGGCATCAATGTACATTTCCATAAACCAGCGGTACACCTCGTCGGGATGGATTTCGCAGAGTAGCATGAAGTTGCCGAGTATCATCAGGCGTTCGATGTGATGGTTATACGCTCGGTCCAGCGTTCCTCGCAGCACATGGTCCACCGGTGCCAACCCCGTGCTAGCGGTATAAAAGGCGTGGGGTAGCGCACGGGCATGGTTCCAGAAGTTGCGCGTCCGTTGGGCGACGCCGATTTTGCGATAGAGCAACATCATGTACTCGCGCCAGCCAACAATCTGTCGCACGAACCCCTCAAGGTCATTCAAGGGCACTGTCGGCTCGGCGCTCGCCCGCTGGAGCGTGGCGTGCAGGACTTCGGCAGGTGTCAGCAGGCCCGTATTCAATAAAGGGGTAAGCAGCGAATGATGCAAAACAGGCGCTTCCCGCACCATGGCGTCCTCATAGGTGCCGAAACCAACCAGACGCTCTTCCAGAAAGGTCTTCAACCAACGGTGTGCGGCTTGATGGGTGACCGGGTAGGCAAACGTGGCCACCCGGCCCGGGTGGCCTGGAAAATGTTCCGCCACATAGTCCAAGGCCTCCCGCACATAGGCATTGGGGCGTACTCCCGGTACGGCGGGAGCGGACCGGTTGCGCGGCCAACGCTGCCGATTGTCCTCGTCATAACTCCAAGCCCCGCCTACCGGCCGCTGTGCCCGGTCGAGCAGCAGGTCCATTCGTTTACGCTGGGCGATATAGAAGGTTTGCATGCGATAGGGCGACCGGGTGCCCAACGCGTTGAGCCCCCAATCCACCGGTGTCAAGAACATGGGGCTAGGATAGGTGTGTAAACGTATCCCGTTTCCCTCGCAACCGCAGCGCACGCGGCGCTCGAGTATATCGTCGACCGGATCAGCCCAGAAAATTTCCTCGACCCCGTCAGCCGCCAGACGGGTGATCAAATCGCAGGCGGTTTCGCCCTTGCGGTACGCCATATAACGCACGTCCCGGCCCCTGCGAGTGAGCCGGGCGGCGTACGCCTTCATCGACGCGCGATGGAAGACCAACTTCTGGACGTGAAACCGCGCCGGATAGCGGGCATCACCAAAGAACAAGGAATCCTCGCTCAACACCACGGGGCGATCGCGGTCGTCAGCCGGGTGCCGGGCAAACAGTTGATGCGGGAAGATAAGGGTGCACGCTTTCACTGTGGCGTTAGCTTGCGCTAGGTTCCGATACGGGACCGTACATGGCCTAGGCCGCCGTCCACACCCAGGACTTGTCCGGTTACCCACGACTGTTGGGGATCCAAAAACCAAGCGATGGCGGCGGCGACCTCGGCGGGTTCCCCGACACGGCCTAAGGGATGCATGCGCGTGGACGCCTGCAACGCCGCTTCGCTCTCCGTGATGGAACGGGTCAGCGGGGTACGCGTGAGGCCGGGAGCGACCACGTTGAAGCGAATGCGTTTGGGGGCGTAGGTCGCGGCGGCCGACAGGGCCAAACCAATCAAACCGGCTTTGGCGGCGGCAATGGCTTCATGGCTGGGTAGCCCGACGCGCGCCGCGACGCTGGACATAAAGACAACCGACCCACCCTCTTTCGGAAAAGCCCGGCTAACGGCACGCGTCAGAGCAAACGAAGAGGTTAGGTTAACGCTCAATACGTCATTCCATTCCTCGTCTTTAGTCAGATGGGCAGGCCTCAACAACATGGATCCAAAAAGGTTGGCCACACCATCCACACGACCATAGATTTCTTTGGTACGCTGCACGGCCTGTTCAATGCTGCCATGATCCGTGGCAGTGGCCAGCACAGATTCCGCTTCGTGCTGGTCCGCCAAAGCCCGAAGCTTTGACGCATCTCTGCCTGCCAACATCAGGCGGCACCTCTTTTCGGCCAGCAGACGCGTTAATGCCGAGCCAATACCGCCATACGCGCCAAAGATCAAATAAACAGGTTCACTCATAACGTCATGTTTGTCGCCGCCACGCGCTTAAACTGACGGGTTTTCTTGGCAGGACCGACTGTTTGCAGCATGTATACAAATCCCATTTCTGTGTCCCCTTATATCGGCCGTCAACGAGCGGAGGCAGTGGGCGGCCACATCTTCGGGGAGGGCCTCTGCCGCAGCGAGACCGCAAGGGGGAGACTGGTCCCGACACCCGCCGACAGGCGGCGTGGTCGGGATAACAGGATCGGGGCAGGCAAGAAAACGAAACAAAGCAGATAAGGAAAGAGGCTGGAAATAATCAAATGTTAAAATGCACGGGCCTTTTGCCCCCCAGATTTGCCGGAAGAGCCTTAATTGTTATATGTGACCCTCATCCTCCTCATCAGGCACTCTCGTTTAGCAATAAAGGACCTGCGTTTTAGAATGGCCGAACGGCGCAAATCAGCGGCGTGGTTTACCGCGTATGGATTTGCTGGTTCGGCGATTGTCTGTGACTGGGTCTATCGTATCCAAAAACGGAAACCGGTTGAAATCCGTGTCTCGCGTATAGATGGTGCGGATGCCGTTCTCTCTCATCAAGATAGCCGTGTGTGCATCAAACACCAGATTTCCTGTTATCCCAGGAACCTCGGCAAACACCTCGGCGGCCACATGTCGATGACGGTCAGTCTCGGTAAGTATTCCAAGGCGCGGGGAGGCGAATAGCGCATCGAGAAACATCCATACCTGTTCGGGGGTGAGTGGGTAGGTAAGAACTCGGGGATGCGTCACGACACGTAGAAACTCGTAGACGATACCCCATGTAACATACCAGGGGGTTGTCATCTCACGAAATGACTCCAGCAGCTCGCAGCACCGCGCGTGATCGGGAGCATCCGCGTCCACGCCATAGATCAGGACATTCGTATCAACAACAAACATACCTATCCCTCCAGAACCGTGTAGAGGGCATCTCTGTTGGCCACATTGACGCGAAGCCCCCCTCCGCTAAATTTAGGCAGCGGCGGCAAATCGACATTGCGTTGCTCCGGCTCCACTATGGCTCGAAGTGCGGCCTCGACCAATTCGGACATGGTTTGTCGACGGCGTGCCGCCTCGCGTTTGACTTCCAGCATCGTCACGTCACTGATATTGAGCGTCGTTTTCATATGGATAAACATACCGCATGTACGGATCGCCGTAAACCAATATTCTCAGCGGCCAGCGGCGAAGAATCGCCGCTGAGGTTTCAGGTTTCGGGTTTTTAGGTTTCAGGGGTGGGCTGTAAAGGCGCGAGTTGGAGTATTGGCTTATGAGGCCTGCTTGTTT
>PWVE01000131.1 GCA_003562335.1 PVC group bacterium | reverse complement strand
CCAGTGGAGATAGGCCACCACGGTGCTTGGCGAGCGGTTCATCCCCGCACTGCAATGGACGTAGACGGCGTGACCCGACCCCAGTAAATCATCGAGGGCCTTTACGCAGTCGGGAAGCTTTCGGCACAGGTCGCCGGGATGGAAGTCAACCTAGTTCACCGAGTCTGGCCGGCGGGTCAATTTATCTGAACGCCAAAGGTCAGCCCGATCTGCTGCCCGACCGACGCGGTCCGCCCGAAGCCGTCATACTCGTAGGTGTACTCGGCGGCCGGGTCGGCGGCGGTGAGCCGTTCATCGAGCCGGTTGTGGCTGAAGGCGATCTGCCGCACGGTCGATTGCCCGTCCTTCCAGCGCTCCTCGACGTGCCGGCCGAGGTCGTCATAAACATACTCGGTCACGCGGCCCAACCGGTCGGTCTTCTTGGTCAACCGCCCGGCGACATCGTACTCGAACGTGCGCGCGTCGTCGAGTTCGTTCGTCTCCGTGACGACGCGGCCCGCGTGGTCGTACGTCCACGCCGTCGTATTGTCCAGCGGATCGGTCAGACTGGCCATATTGCCCGCCGTGTCGAATGCGAACGTGGTGCTATCGCCGTTCGGGTCCGTTACCACTCTCCGGCCGATTTCATCATAGCCGAACGTGGTGGCATGGTCAAGCGCGTCGGTGGCGCTGAAGACGTCTGTGTTGGTCATGCTGATTACGGCCTGAGGAGAACTGGTCCCGACGTTGCGCGCATTATAGCGGCCAATACAAGCCTGAGACCCGTTTATGTGCCCTCTTCATGGCCCAACTGATGTCACGATTTCGCAGTCGGGCAGTTGCTTCTGCAATGCTGCTACACCCTGTTGTGACACGTGTGTGCCGCGCAGGAACACACTATCTAGCCTATCGAGCGATTCAGCCGTTGCAAGAGCACCAATGCCGCGATCCGTGATCTTAGTGTTCTCCACACTTAGGCGTTGCAATGACGCAAGTTCTGATATAATGGTCATGCCGTCATCGCTAATACCGGTACTGTCAAGATATAGCGTCTTAAGCCTTTCAAGTGCAACCAAGTGTTTAATGCCGCTGTCAGTAACGCGCGTGCCAGACAAATAGAGGTAGGCGAGCCTCCGCGTTGATACAAGGTACCGTAGCCCTTCATCGCCGATATCCGTACCAACTAAATCCAACGTCGACAGTAACGGCATTCCAGCGCACGCCGTCAATGCATCATCGGAGATGCGCGTCGACCGAAGAGTTAACCACCTCATATGGCGCAACGTTTGCAACTGGTGTACACCAGTGTCTCCCACAGCGGTGTTCGCAAGCGTGGCCTTTCTAAGGAACGGCCAACTACTGAAATGTGTCATCCCCTCATCAGTAACCAGAGTACCGTCCAGGCCAATGACGCGAAGCTCGGTCAGCGGCGTCAGCAGGGCGAGCCCTTTGTCGGTCACCATCGTGTTCTGGAGGCCAAGTTCGGTCAGGCCGTCCAATCGCGCAATATGGTTAAGACCATGATCCGTTACATCCGTATCACCCAGGTACAATTGCGTGAGCCTAGGCAACGAGTCGAGTTCCTTGAGATGTCGATCTTCTATAGCCGTGCCGTGGAGGTCCAGTATCGCAAGCTCCCTACAGGCAGCCAAGCTTATAATGTCGCTGTCGGTCAACGAAAGGCCGCGCATGCTCACCCCAAGCACAGCGGAAAAACCGGGCAATAGCCTCGGCCGCGCATCAATCGTGGCACCCCTTTGATGCAAATGCTCGTATGCCTGACGTTCTGCCCAATAAGACGGGACGACTGCGTATCCAGCCGTAGCCACTATGATGAGGAACCCGACCAACGCAACCGCAATGCAGCGACGAAGGCTATGGTGATGTGGTGATACTGTCCTAGCTATCATCTTATGGCTCTCCAGTGATGCTGAGTACGCCCTAAAGGGAAAGGTCAACAAGGCACAGGCTCAGTACGTCATTCTATCCAAGTTCAAACGTGCCACCTTGGGTAAAAAAGACGTCGGACTCGGTAACTGGTGCGGTCCCGGGTGTCTTTGGCGTGATTGTAATCTCGGTCTTTGCTCGAAAGAACCAATGGGCGTCCTTGCATCCAGTGTGTGGGTTGTCGTGTATCCAGTACCACAAATGCCCCTCCATCTTGTAACTAAGGGTTGCAAGCGGCGTGTCGGCCTGAGAGCGTAACGCTTTGTCGATGGGGCGAGTGTTTACACCGAAGCTGCCCAATGTGGTTCGAACATTGACCACTTCGAAGGTGTTGTGGAGCTTCCCTCTAAGAGCATAGTCCTGAATAATCATGTTGCGCAAACCAGTTTCAACAGCCTTCGCCTTTCCCCTGGGCAGCGCTTTCTTGACAGCCCGCTTATAGGGGATGAGAAGCTTTTTGATATCACTTGGCGATATGAGGCCCGATGGGTCTCGGAACATAATGGGTGAGTCATGGACATACCTATAAAGGTTCACGTCCCCGCCCTCATACCCAATCGGGTCGCGACTCACAAACCTCCCCAATCCAGGATGATACATCCGGTTGCGGTAGTACATCAGGCCGGTCTCGGTATCGAGGCGGCGGGCAGTGTAGGTGTAAGGCCAGGCGTAGGCGCTCGGGTTACCCGTCGGCTGGAAGGCGGCGCCGCGAACTTCAATGGTGCCGTAGGCGGTATAAGTGTAGCGTTCCAGGACAGTGCCGGAGGCACCAACCAGGGCAGTGACGTTCCAATTCGCGTCATTGAGGGCGTAGAGGCGCTCGTCGAGCGTGCCGTTGGCGGTGGTGTCGCGGTCGCGGAGGATCAAGTGATCCACGTAGCGCGTGCCCCAAACGTATTGCGTGTCGGGATCGGTCGCGATGGTGCCGCCGGAGGCGGTGCGCTCTTCGATGGTCTGCCACTCGTCCGTGTAGTAGAAGTGCCGAGTTTCGGAAAGCGCGCCGCCGGTGTAGGTCTTCTTGACGACGCGCCGGTTATCGGGGGTGTACTGGTACTCGGCAACGGTGTCCTGGCCGTCCTCGACCTTGACCATGCGATTCCACGCATCGAACGTGGCATCGAACGCGCCGGCCGGGCTGGCCGGCTTCGGGAGCGTGACCATATTGCCCGCGCGGTCGTGGGCGGGGGTGGCCCAGGAAGAGGCGGAAGTGACTTCGTTCGCCATGTTGTGGGCGCGGGTTTGATCGAGGTCCCACGTGCCGTTGCCGTTTGCATCTTGCCGGAAGGCGCCCCAGTTGCCGGTGGCGTCGAGGCCCCAGTCCTCGGCGAAGGTTTTGCTGGTGATGCCGTCCTTGTTGGCGTTGAGTTGCCCGCGCTGGAGGTCGACAAGCTGAGAGACGCCGTCGTATTGGTAGAGTTCATCGACGTACACGGCCGGGTTCTGCGCCGCGGCCACGGGGTTGGCGCGCCAGAGGCGGTTGCTCGCGCGGTCGTAGCCGTGCTGGATGCGGTCGGCGTCGGTCGAGGCGCCGTAGTCGCGCCAGAGGTGGTCGACGATGCGGCCGAACGGATCGAAGCCCTG
>PWVE01000199.1 GCA_003562335.1 PVC group bacterium | reverse complement strand
TTTTTATCCGTGAAATCCGTGCGATCCGTGGTTTCTTTCTTCGGTGGCAACAACGCTGCGTGGTTTTCGAATCCGTTCCCAACGCGACGGTGGCTGGCGCGTTTCGGAGATGTCTCCCGTCATACTATAGAGAGAGCAGTTCAACGGCTTCGCCGCTGAACTGTTCTTAGTAACCCGTTGGTAGTGCACCACCTATGGGTTTGACCTACTGTAAAGAGTGCGCACCCAATGGGTGCAACCCGCAGGACCTTAACGGCTATCTGCACATCCTAACCCGTCTGCTATTCCTAATCCTAAACGTACGCGTAATCGATAACCGGAATGGATAAGATAATGCGCTGGGAAAAGCGCCGATCAAGCTCACCGACCAAACCATCGGCTATTGGCATAGCAACGCGGATTGGTGGTCGGTGGACGATGACGGGCGACGATTACGGATTACGAGCAGATCCTTTTCACACACGCTCCTCCCAAGCAATTACTCCACCAATTTCTTACAGCGCAATCGGCTCGCGCCGGGACTTGTCAATGGTCACCATGCAGGGCTAAACTGGGCACATGCAGGTGCCACGCCAAGTTTTGGTTTTGCTTAACCCTAAGGCGGGTATGCCCAATGTGTTCCGTTCCGTGGTCACGGCTATTGGCCGGCATTGGGATCGCCCGGGGGTGGAACTTTTTTTCCAGTTGAGCCATTCGGTCGCGGATGGACAGGAAAAAGCGCGCCGGGCATTGGAACGCAAGGTGGACACCATTTTGGTGGTGGGCGGCGATGGCATGGTGAATTCGATCGGCAGCGTGATGATCGGCAGCGATGCGGCATTGGGGGTGATCCCTACGGGGAGCGGCAACGGGTTCGCCCGCCATTTCGATATTCCGCTAAAACCGGAAGCTGCTGCCGCAGCCTTGAGCCGCGCGGAACGCCTGCGGATCGACGTGGGCCGGGTCAATGAACGGCCTTTCTTTGTGACCTGCAGCATGGCCTGGGACGCGGCCATTGTGCGCTCGTTTGAAAAATCGCCCGTGCGCGGGATTTGGCCCTACGTCTTCGCCGCCGTCTACGAGTTTTTTGAATACGAACGCCAACCGTTCGAACTGGCCATCGATGATGAAACACCGCGGACGGTCAAAGATCCGCTGATGTGTACCGTGGCCAATCTGACGCAATTCGGTGGCCAGGCGCGCATCGCGCCCCATGCCTGTCCGGACGATGGGTTGTTGGAGCTGGTGGTGGTGGAACAGCGCGATGCACCTGCGGTGCTGGCCAATCTGCCGCGACTCTTCAACGGCACGATCGATCGTCTGCCGCAAGTGAAAACCTCGAAGTTCAGCAAGTGCATCGTGCGCCGCCACAAACCGGCACCGATTCAAGTCGACGGTGAGTTGATGGAAGCCGGGCAAACACTGCACATTGACGTGTTACCGCAGGCGTTGACGATCTGGGTGCCGCAACTATCTTAACCCGTAATGGTCGCCAACGGGTGGCGTTAATTATTTTGGCCATGCCGTCGCGCGCGACGCTCGGCTTCCTTGTTGAAGTCGGGGTTCAGTTCGCATGACTGACCACTGATTACGGACTTGCTGGCTGTTGGACAAGAGCGCGCTTGCCACGCCCGCCCCGGCCCCGTATCGTCTCGCCCCATGAAAGCTGGAATTGTAGGACTACCTAATGTGGGGAAGAGTACCCTGTTCAATGCGTTGACGGCCGCCAAGGCGGATGCCAACAACTATCCCTTCTGTACGATTGAGCCCAATGTGGGGATTGTGCCCATTCCGGACCCGCGTCTGGCCATCATCAACCGCCATATCACGACCAAGGAAGTGGTGCCGGCGGTGCTGCACTGTGTGGATATTGCCGGTCTGGTGCGCGGGGCCCACAAGGGGGAGGGACTCGGCAACCAGTTCCTGTCCCATATCCGGGAGGTGGAAGCTATCCTGCACGTGGTCCGCGGCTTTGAGGACGACGATGTGACCCATGTGGACGCCCACGTTGATCCCGTGCGCGACATCGAAACCATTGAAACGGAACTCCTGTTGGCCGACTTGCAGGTGGTCGACAACGCCTTGGAACGGGGCCGCAAGAACCTGCGCGGGGGCGACGAGGAAACCGCCGTGCGGGTGCGGGTGCTGGAACGCTGCCAAACCGCTTTGCACGCCGGCCAACCCCTGCGCACGCTGGACTGGTCGGTACCAGTCGAACGCAAGGCGCTGCGCGCACTGGGCCTGATCACGGCCAAGCCGGTCTGCTACATCGCCAACATCGGCGAAGATGAGACCCCTGACACCCATCCCGCCATCACCGCGATGCGCGAATATGTCCGCCAGCACGACGGCGAAGTGGTGCCGGTATGCGCGCGTATTGAGTCCGAGCTGGCGGAGCTTGATGCGGATGAACGCGCGGAGATGCTGGCCGCCTTGGACATGCCGGAACCGGCGCTGGACCGGGTGGCGCGGGCCGCGTATCGCCTGCTGGGTTTACAAAGCTATTTCACCGCCGGTCCCAAACAAATCCGCGCCTGGACCATACCCTGCGGTGCCACCGCCCCGCAGGCGGCCGGTACTATTCATACCGATTTTGAACGGGGCTTTATCCGGGTGGAAGTCTATACGGTGGACGATTTGGTCCAGCACCAAACCGAGGCGGCCATCAAGGCCGCCGGCCGCATGCGGCTTGAAGGCAAACAGTATATCATGCAAGATGGCGATGTATGCCATTTCCTCTTTAATGTCTAAATCGAAATGTCAACGTCTCGCACAAAGCAAACAGGCCTGTCCCTCAAGGAAGTGGTCTCCTGCATCGAATCGCTCGCGCCGCCATCGGGCGCGGCGGAATGGGACAATACGGGGTTGCTTTGGGCCCCGGTTCAGCCGCGCCGCATACGGCGCATGCTGTTGACGATCGACTGTACCCCGGACGTGGCGGCCGAGGCGCTACGCCGTCAAGTCGATGGGGTGCTCGCCTACCATCCCCCGCTTTTCGCCCCCTTGAAACAGCTGGTCCCGCACGATCCGCTGCAGCGGCGTCTCCTGCAGTTAATCGAAGCGCGGGTAGCGCTGTACTCGCCGCACACGGCCTTGGACGCGGCGCCGGACGGCGTCAATGACTGGCTGGCGAATGTCGTGCGCGGCGACGCGCCGGCGACGATCCAACCGGTTCCGGACACGGTGGCCCGCTGCGTGGTATTTGAACGGGCACTGGATTTTCACAGCATGGCCCGGCGTCTGCAAGCCACCTTGAAGCTGCCCTATTTGCGCTGGGCGCTCCCGCGCGGGCGGCTAGCGCGCGTGCGCCGCGTGGCCGTATGCGCCGGGGCGGGAGCCGCCGAATTGCGCGCGGCCGCGGCGGATGTCTGGGTCACGGGGGAAATGAAACATCACGATCTACTGGACGCCCAGGCGCGCGGCGTCCGGGTTATCCTGTCGGAACACTCGCATGCCGAGCGCGCGTATCTGCCCATTCTGCGGCAGTGCCTGCGCGCCCTGACCGGCACGCGGGTCGATTGGCTACTGGCCCGGCGCGACCGTGACCCTGTGCAATTGGTCACCACGGAGG
>PWVE01000125.1 GCA_003562335.1 PVC group bacterium | reverse complement strand
TGATCCGCCGTCTCGATCCAGAACGTTCCACCCTCCTCGTCTCCCTCAAACGTCGCAAGGCTGTGCGTATCGAAATGCAACGCATATCCCCGGCTCGAGACGAGCGTGGGAAGCGCCACCTTCTGGTTGGTCTGGTAAAGCGTCTGGGTCTTGTAGCGATAGTCGAGGATGCCTTCCTCATGCTGCCCGAGTCCAAAAAGTGCCTCGTCGGGAGCAAAGGCCATCTTGAGTGAAACCGAATATCCCGCCCGGACATCGACCGGTCGACCTGCGGAGACTCGTTGTTTGACCCCGTCGACGGTCCGCTCCTCGACCACGGCGGAGTCGTCGTCGTGGACTATGCGGTAGACGCGTTTTGCCCGTAGCACCTTCCCACCCTCGGCGGGTTCAGCTACGATCAGGCTCCCGTCGGAACGCTTCCACGTAAAGGCGCAGGTCGACCGGCATATCTCGAGATGCAGTCGGGAGGTTTTGAGCACGATTGCGTCCGGATTCTCGTCGACCGTCCATTCGGGAAAGGGAGATTGCGTGATTAGCGAGGGCGACGGCGAATCGACAAACCGCTCACGCTCGGTAAATCTGATTCGGAAGATGTCGGCGGAAACCGGGAATATCTCGATCGAGCCGGGGGTCGAAACCTCCTCCGAGTCGCGGAGCGTCGCAAGGAGGAGGCGGTCATTCTCCCTCCTGAATCCCGTCAACGTGATCCCCCGATGTTTCATAGGTTTGCAGGAAAGCATTGAACACCTCAAAATTTACTTAAAAACCATTTTAGGCCCTGTTGAGCATACGGCGATAAGGGTAGCAAACTCAGCCGGAAGGCGTCAATTATTGGTAAAGCATTCCGAGCCGATTGCGCTGTTGGGAAGGTGCGTACACACGTAATCGGTCGCGTTGGCGTCCGCCCCAGTGGTGGGACGTCAGTTGCACGGTGACGGGTCCGGCTTCGTCGGTACGCCAGACTGCGGTGTCGGGCCGGGCCGTTAGTCGGTCCCACACGTCGGGATCCGGGTAGCCATACCGGGCAAACGGATCGATGGGCAGGATGATTGCGGTCGGCGCGACAGCGGCCAGCCAGTCCGCAGACGCCGTATCGCCCCGGCCTTGGTGTCCGACGACCCAGACGGAGGCCGCCAAATCTTGTGAATCGTTCAGCAGCAAGGCTTCCAAATTGGCGTCGCCGCCGCCCGTGAGTAGTACCGAATGGGTACCGCGATGGATACGCATGGTGAGCGCGGCATCAGCCGCGCGCCGGTAGGCGGATGGATCGGCGGGGTGCAGGACGGACCAATGCCAACCGCCTGGCCACTGGCCATGCATCCCGGCGATGAGCGGTCGAATCGGAATGCCACGGTCGGCGGCTATTTCCAGTGCGTCATTGTAAGCAGGTGATCGCGAAGGGTAGGGGGTATGCCAAAGCTCGCCAACCGGGATCGCATCCAGCAGGTCGGGTGCGGCACCGGCGTGGCCGGCGGTGGCTTGACTTAGCACCAGGACATCGAGGCGGTTCACACCCTGACGACGAAGATCGCGCAGAAGGCGTTCACTACGATAAGCCGGGCCGGTATCGTACAACGCGGTGAATCCCCGCGCTTGGATCAATACGGCCAGTCCATCTCCCGCTTCCAGTACGTGGAGGCGCGCGGGCTGCTGAACCCACGGCACCGCCAAGCCGATTACGGCCATCAGTCCGAGGGCACCGTAGCCCCAGCGGCGTGTACGACGCGTGCGCCAGCATAGGCCGGCGAATAACAGGGTATAGGCCCACCACATCCAAAACAGGCCGGGCGCGCGCACATGAAAATGACTGCCTGGCCAATCGGACATAATTTCAACCAAGCGAATCAAGACCTGTAGGATGAACGCATTGATTTGATTCAGCAATGCTGCCAGCGGCAACCAGAGGGTGCCGGCGGCCAACGCCAGGACTCCGATGCTAACCATCAGGAAGGCGGCGGGAATTACAATTAGATTGCCCAGAAGTCCGACCGGCGCGATGAGGTTGAAATAATGCGCATTCAGGGGGGCGGACGAGAGCCAGGCCGCCAGGGACGCCGCAGCCAGTCCGAGTATGACCTGACCCACGCGCCAATATACGGAATGGTCCTTATGGTGCGTCGGAAGACGGTAAGGGTCAGGCACCGCCCAATTCTGCATGGTGGGGGCAAAGATCGGGTACAAACGAATTAAACCAGCCACGATGACAAACGAAAAAATGAATCCCGGATTGGTCAATTGTGTTGGTGTGGCCAGCAAGATCAGGATCGCCGCCAGTGCCCAGGCCGAGGGGGCGTCGGGGCGGCGATTGACCAAGTACGCCGAACCGAATGTCAGTGCCATCACACAGGCGCGCACCGCGCTGGGCCGCAAGCCGGTGGCGATGGTGTAGATGATTAACAGGGGGCCTACCCATAGTATCCAGTAGCGCCGGGAAATACCAAAAGCCCGGATCAGCACAGTGAACAGCCCGCCGACAATGCCTACATGTAGTCCGGAAACAGCAAAGATATGCAAGGTTCCCGTAAGCGCAAACAGACGATGCTGTTCATGGGGCAATTCGTGGCGGTAACCGAGCAATAAGGCTCGCAGGATACCAGCGGCGGTCGGATGGTTGTCCAAGCCTTGACCGAGTAGGCGCGCGGCTTGTCGGCGGCCAGCAAAGCTGAGGCGTTTAAGCCACCGACCGCCGCCCGTGGCCAGTCGCTGGTTATCGGTCGCAGCTTGTACACGCAGGCGATAGGGCGGCAAGTGTGACCAGCGCCAATCCGCCGCTCGACGGTCTTGGACAATCCCGGCTAATTCCCAGGTATCGCCATAGCGAGGCGGCGTAATGTCGCTGGGCAATGGCCCCTGCACGTCCATGCGGCCAGAGGCCTGTTCGAAAGCACCCCAGCGGTTGATAGCCTCCAAATCCAACGTGAACCGCCAGTGGGCTTGTTGACGATCGGTCGATTCCAGGACCGGATCATCTTGAATGGTTCCGCGCACCACCATGTGTTCGCGCGGCCGTTGCATGAGGCGGTGCAGCGCGTGTGGAGCCGGGTCAAAAGCCGCGAGGTGCGCATGGCTCCAGGTCAAACCCACCAAGGCCATCCAGCGTAAAATAGGGGCCCAGCGACGTTGGCGAAAATACCATGCCAGGCCGAGCAAGCTGACGGCCAGCGTGGTCGTGAGCCATGGAATGGCCGGACCACGCAAACCCAGCCAGGTGCCCAGTACCACGGCGGCCAGCGCGCCGATCAGTGGACGACGCAGGGGCGGGCGGTCCGCTCGAATCGCTGGCGGCGGGCGTTTATTGGGCGCCGGCGGCACCGGAGTTCCAGCCAAAATTCAGCGGTTGGTGGGGGCCTACGCGCAGCGACTGTTCCAAGGCCTGGTGGACGAATCGTTTGGCGGATTGAACCGCCTCATGCATCAGCATGCGCTGGGCCAGATAGGCTGTGAGGGCGGCCGAAAACGTACAGCCAGCCCCGTGGGTTTGTGCCGCTGGCAGACGGGGAGCTTCGAATAAATATTCCTCGCCCTCATCATACAAGACATCAACCACCTCGTCGCCACCCAGATGACCGCCTTTCGCGATGCAGGCGACATCAAAATGGTCCCCGATTTCGCGGGCTGCCGCACGCAGTTCGTCCAGTGAGGAAATGGAATGCCCACACAATATTTCCGCTTCGTGCAGATTGGGGGTAACCACGCGGGCTTGTGGCAGTAAATCGTTTTTTATGGCATCGACGGCGTCTGCTTTAAGCAGGCGTGCCCCGGACGCCGCTACCATGACCGGGTCCACGACCAGCACCGGTATCCCCTCCCGTATATCTTCAGCGGCCACAATGCGAATAATATCCGCCGAGTACAGCATGCCGGTTTTGGCGGCGCGTACCGGGAAGTGGTCACAAACGGTCTTGATTTGTTGCAAAACCATATCCGGCTCCAAAGCCGTGATGGCTTCCACCCCGTTGGGGTGCTGCGCGGTTACACAGGTCAAGGCAGTCGTGCCGAAGACCTTGAGCGCCGACCAAGTCTTCACGTCGGCTTGGATGCCAGCGCCACCGCCGCTGTCGGAGCCGGCGATCGATAGGACCACGGCGGGTTCAAAATGTTGTGCCGTCTTTGATTGATTCATCATGCGGGGGATAATCGCCAGCTGCTCAACATCTGTCAAGACGCGGGTGCAGAATTAAGTAGGCGATCGATCAGCACAAAGGCGAGAGCTGCTCGTTCATTGCGCGTGTAGGTTTCTTCCAGTCGGCTCAGCTCCGCTTGCAGCCGGGGGGCGGTCTTAGCGTCATCGAACACTAAGGTATGGGCCGAAGCGATTTGCTGCTCGTTGAAGCAGTAGACCGACTTGCCACCGGTCAGATCTATGGGCTTTAGCGTCATGGTTAGACCGCAAAGCTGGCCCCGCACCCGCAGGATTGGACCGATTTAGGGCTTAGAAACCGGAAACCGGACCGGATCAAGTCATCGGAATAATCAATCTTTAGCCCGTCCAGAAACAACACGCTACCGGCGTCGGCCACGATTCGTAAAGGGCCTTCTTCATAGATGATTTCGTCATCCGGTCGCAGCGCGGAGTCCAACGCGGCCTTGTAGGTCATGCCCGAACAACCGCCGGGCACAATATCCAGACGTAGAAACCGGTCCGGCCCTACATCTAATTTCATCAATTCCGCATGTGCTTTTTCAGTAATCTCAACGGCCATAGCAATCTTCCTTCCCTCGTCAATTTATCCGCAACAACCCACTTCATTCCTCACCCCGCCCCTCCAAGCGGCACCCTTAGGCTGGTATCAGGGTATGCCTTAACCGGTGGGGAGTCAATAGCGAAAGTGAAGATATAGGCTTGAAAAATGAAAGACGTTCTTGCTAGATGTAAAAAAACCTAGGGCACAGGGTTGTCAGGATTGACAACGCATGTGCTGACAGCATAGAATCGCTTCATTAGGTGGGGTTCATGCGATATGAGAGGGGAGTCGTGAATCATTGACGGCAAATGACGAATACATTGTTGAGATACTTGAGAGTGTCGGTTTAATCAGTCACAGCCAAGCTGAGGCTTCTCTCCGCACCGCCAAGGAGGAGGACAAGGATGTCGTGGACATCCTGTCCCGCGAGGAAATTGCGGATAGAACCGACATCTTGAAGGCGCTCGCCAATCAATTTGGTATGGATATCATTGATCTGGAACGCCACGAAATCGAACAGGACGTAGTTGATTCCGTACCGGCCGAGGTGGCCCATCGTTACAAGGTCGTGCCGGTCTATAAAATGGACAACACGCTGACCGTTGCGATCAGTGACCCGCTGGACGTCGAGACACTTGACTCACTGCGGTATGTATTGAAATCCAATGTTGAGGGGGCGGTGGCTCCGGCGGAACAAATCGCAGCTGCGCTTAGTCAGTACTATCCCCAATCCAAAATGGGTGCAATGGAGACGATGCTGGAGGAAATCACCGAAGGCTCGGTGGACGTGCCCACTACCGGCATGCAGGAATTGATCGGGGAGGATGTCGAGTTTAGTGAGAGCGACGCCCCGATCATTAAACTGGTCAGCCTGATCATTCTCGAAGCGTTCCGTAATCGCGCCTCGGACATTCATTTGGAGCCGATGGCCAAGAAGTTCCGTGTCCGGTATCGAATCGATGGCGTGCTGCACGAGGTCGAAAGTCCGCCCAAGCGTTTACAGTCTGCGATTATTAGCCGTTTAAAAATCATGTCCAACATGAGTATTGCGGAGAAGCGCGTGCCGCAGGACGGTCGCATTCAAATTAACGTCATGGGACGTGATTTGGACTTGCGGGTCTCCTCCATCCCGTCCAGCCATGGCGAAAGTATTGTCATGCGTATTTTGGACAAGGAAGGACTGATGCTAGGCCTGCCGCAGCTGGGGTTTTTGTCGGATGATCAGCGCACCTTCGAGGGTTTGATCGGTTTATCCGATGGTATCATGCTGGTGACCGGACCGACGGGTTCGGGCAAGACGACGACCCTATACGCCTGCTTGAATCAGATTAATCAGCCGGACCGTAAGATTATTACGGTGGAAGACCCGGTGGAATACCAATTGGCGGGGGTGAACCAGGTGCACGTCCGGGCGGATATCGGCTTAACCTTCGCCTCGGCTTTGCGCTCGATTTTGCGACAAGCGCCCAACATCATCATGATTGGTGAAATTCGTGATATTGAGACCGCTGAGATTGCGGTTAACGCGTCGCTAACAGGTCACTTGGTGTTCAGCACGTTGCACACCAATGATGCGCCCAGTGCCATTACGCGTTTAATGGATATTGGGGTGAAACCCTTTTTGGTGGCGTCCTCCACGCGCGGCATCATGGCGCAGCGCCTGGTACGCAAAGTTTGTCCCGCCTGTAAGGAGGAATATCAACCCAGCGATAATGAAATGCGCATGCTGGGCCCGTATGCCGAGCAGGTGCGCGAGGCCAAGCTGTACAAGGGGGCGGGTTGCAACGATTGCAACCACACCGGCTACAAAGGGCGCTGGGGCATCTTTGAACTTTTCGTGATAAACGACGAAGTCCGCCATATGATTTACGAACAGGTCACGGCCTCCGATTTGCGGCACAAGGCGCGTGAATTAGGTATGCGTACGCTGCGTGAGGATGGCCTGCGGAAGGCCGTGGCAGGCATGACCACGCTACAGGAAGTGTTGCGGGTAACAGCGGGAGACACCTTACTATGAGTGCTGAAATTAAGATGAACGACCTGTTGCAGTTGGTGGTGGACGAAAACGCCTCTGACTTGCATTTGACCGTTGGGGTGCCTCCGGTGTTGCGCATTAACGGGTCGATGCACCCCTTGGAGTCGGAACCGCTGCGACCGGAAGACACGGAACGACTCATGCATGAAATAACCGATGAGGGGCACCTCAAGCGGGTAAATGAGGTGGGCGGCACCGATTTCGGTTTCGGGTTTAAGGATTTGGCCCGGTTTCGTGTAAGTGTACTACGTCAAAAAGAGCACTACGGTATTGTGATGCGGCAGATTCCCTCCAAGCTTATGACCTTGGAAGAAATCGGTTTACCGCCCCAGGTGAAAGATTTGCTGTTCCGTCCGCGTGGATTGGTGTTGGTGACCGGCCCGACGGGTTCCGGTAAGACGACCACGCTGGCCAGCATGATCAACATTATCAACACCGAACGTGACTGCCACATCATTACGGTGGAAGACCCGCTGGAATATTTTCACGAGCACAACAAGAGCATTATAACCCAGCGCGAAGTGGGTGAGGATGTTAAGAGCTTCAGTTTGGCGTTGCGCGCGGCCTTACGCCAGGATCCGGATGTGATTCTGGTGGGGGAAATGCGCGATTTGGAAACGATGGCGGCGGCCATTACCGCAGCGGAAACCGGTCACTTGGTGTTTGCGACGCTGCATACGACCGGTGCCGCCCGGACCGTGGACCGGATTGTAGATGCGTTCCCCACCAACCAACAGGAACAAGTGCGGATCCAGCTGTCCGCCACGTTGCAGGCGGTGATTTCACAGGTCCTGATGCCCCGTAACGACCGACCCGGCCGGGTGGCGGCGTTTGAAATCATGATTGCCACCGATGCCATCCGCTCGCTGATTCGGGATGGCAAGACCTACCGGATCACGTCGGATATCCAAACCGGTGGCCGGATGGGCATGGTGACCTTGGATGCCAGCTTGCTGGCACTGTATATGGAAGGGGCCATATCGTTTGAGCATATGGTTCGACTGGCGGACAACCCGAGCGCGCTGGTGGAGAAATTGGAACAGGGCAAAAAGTCCCGTTAAGAGGTGTATCATGGCAGAAGTGCAATTCAGGGATTCGCTGCTGGAAGAGATCAATCAGGAACAACTATTGGACGCGGATCAACTGTGCGAGATACAGGAGGAACATGAACGAACCGGTCGCCCCACGCGCGCGATCGTACTGGACATGGAGCTGTTGACGGAGGATCAGTTGCTGGAGTTGATCGCCCGTCATCTCGGGACGGAAGTCATTGATGTTAAAGGGCTCGAGATCTCGCCGGACGTGATCCGTTCGTTGCCGGCCAGTGTGGCCCGCATGTACAACGTGGTGCCGCTGGAAGCGGATGCCGGCACGGTGGAATTGGCCACATCGGACTTGCTGAGTCCCGAGGTGGTGGACGAGTTGATGTTCGTGTTGACGCGCGATGCCAGTTTCAAGGTGGCGCGCGAAACGGATATCAAGAACACCTTGCAACGCTACTACGGTGACCAGAGCGAATCGGTCAGCGAAATGCTTTCGGCCTTGGAGAACGAGCTGGAAGATGCCGGGGACATCCTGACGGGTGCCGCGGACGACAATGTGTATGAAATCGAATCCGCCGCCAACGCGGCGCCTGTGGTGCGATTCGTCAATCTGGTGTTGTACCAGGCCGTGCAGGATCGCGCCTCGGATATTCACTTTGAACCGTTCGAAACGGAATTCAAAATTCGTTACCGGGTGGATGGAGCCCTGTACGAAATGGCACCGCCGCCCAAGCACTTGGCCTTGCCGGTTACGTCGCGTATCAAGGTCATTTCGGGCCTGAACATTGCCGAGCGACGCTTGCCCCAGGATGGCCGTATCCAGCTGAATGTGGCCGGCCGGGCTATTGATTTCCGGGTATCCACGCTACCCACCCAGTTTGGGGAAAGCGTGGTGCTGCGCGTGTTGGATCGCAGTGTCGTATCACTCGATCTCGAAAACCTTGGATTCCCGGATGATGTATTCGAGTCTTTTGGCGACGATATCAAGAAACCAAACGGAATCGTCATCGTAACGGGGCCGACGGGGTCGGGTAAGACGACGACGCTCTATTCGGCGTTGCGGCGTTTGAATACCATTGAATCGAAGCTGTTGACGGCTGAAGACCCGGTGGAATATGAGATTGAAGGGTTGGTACAAATTCCGGTGCATGAGGGCATCGGCGTAACTTTTGCGCGTATCCTGCGGGCCTTTCTGCGGCAGGATCCCGACATCATCATGGTGGGTGAAATTCGGGATTTGGAAACGGCGGAAATCGCCGTGCAAGCCTCTTTGACCGGTCACTTGGTGTTTAGCACGCTGCACACCAACGATGCGGCCGGGGCGATCACCCGCTTGATAGACATGGGGGTTGAACCGTTTTTGATTTCGTCAACCTTGGAGGCGGTGCTGGGACAGCGCCTGGTAAGGACGATCTGCAAAGATTGCCGCACCTCCTACGAGCCGGACGATGCCCAATTGGAACAGCTGGGGTTGACCCGCGACCAGATTCAGGGAAGACCGTTCTATTTTGGGGCGGGCTGTACCAAATGCAATGATACCGGTTACCGGGGGCGCCGGGGTATTTATGAATATTTCCGTATCAGCGACCCGATCCGCGCGTTGATTTCCGATCGCAAACCCTCGTTGGTCATGCGTGAAAAAGCGGTTGAGCTGGGAATGCGCACACTGCGTGAGGACGGTATTCGCTGTATTCTTGACGGCTATACCACACTGGAAGAGGTTTTGAAATACACCTAGGAACGATGTCGCCATTTTAAAGATAGGAGTGAAATAAGATGCCAACGTATACATTCACGGCCATGGACGCCAAGGGTAAGGAGCAGAGCGGCACAGTCGAAGCCGATAGCCAGAGCGCGGCATTGGCGGCTATTCGCGAACAGAACATGTTCCCCACGCGCGTCGAGCAAGCCGGGGCCGCCCGTCCCGGGGGTGCCCGCAAGGGCAAAGCGCCTGCGGCCAAGAAGAAGGCGGCCGCCGGCAAAAAAGGTGCGGGCAGCATGGAAATCAGATTACCATCTTTTTTGCAGCGGGTAAAACCCAAGCAACTGATGACCTATACGCGACAGTTGGCCACGTTGATCAACGCGGGGTTGCCCCTGATGCGCGGCTTGCAGGTTATTCTTAAGCAGGAAAAGCACCCGTTACTCGTGCGCGCCACCACGGATGTGGTGGAGAGTGTGCAATCGGGTAATACGTTTGCTGAAGCGTTGGGTCAGCATCCACGCGTTTTTAATCGTCTCTATGTGAATATGGTCAAAGCAGGTGAAGTGGGCGGTGTGATGGACGTCGTGCTGGAACGATTGGCCGAGTTCATGGAGAAGGCACAGCGCATCCGTAACAAAGTGGTCGGAGCCATGGTGTATCCTGTCGTCGTGCTGATTATGGCCGTTGGTATCGTCACGTTCCTGATGATTGTGATTATCCCGAAGTTTGAAGCGATCTTCGATGACTTGCTGGGTGAAGGCGGCCTGCCACCGCTGACTCAGTTCATCATGAACGTCAGTGACACCATCGCCCACCGCTCGCTGCCGTTGATTATTGGGGTGGCCATAGTGGTGGTGCTGATCAAGCTGGCCGGCAAGACCCCGTATGGCGGGTATGTGGTGGATTGGACGAAACTGCACATGCCGCTATTTGGCGTCTTGATGAGCAAAACCGCAATTGCCCGTTTTACGCGCACGCTGGGTACGCTGATGACCTCGGGTGTCCCGCTGCTGCAGGCGTTGAATATTGTGCGCGACACGGCCGGTAACGAAGTGATCGCCCGCGCCGTCAACACCATTCACGATGCGGTGAAAGAGGGTGAAAATATGGCCCCGCCGATTCAGGCGTGCGGTGTGTTCCCCCCCATGGTGGTCAGTATGGTGGAAGTCGGCGAAGAGACCGGGGAACTGCCGGAAATGTTAATGAAAATCGCGGACAATTATGACGACGAAGTGGACAATACCGTGGCGGGCCTTACGTCGGTCATTGAACCGCTGTTGATCGTGTTCTTGGCGCTGGTGGTGGGGACCATTGTGATCGCCCTCTTCTTGCCGCTGGTTTCGATTATCGGGGAGATCGGACAGTAATTGGACGAGCGCCTCCAAAACCATGCCCGTATTTTGGCGCACTATAGTGTAGCGGCGCAGACCCGTGAAGTGATCACGGTGGATGCTCCGTCGGCGGCCGAGCCGTTGGTGGTGGCGGTGCAGGAAGCCTTATTGCGCGCGGGGGCTTATCCGGTCGTGCGCATGGTGCCGGAAGCGTGCGGGACAAACTTTTTTGCGCACGGGCGGGGGCACCATTTTGATGAAGTTAACCCCCTGGAAAAGGCGACGGTACGGCATGTAGACGGCCTGATTCGGATCATGGCGGCAACCAATACACGTGCCTTGAGTGCCGTGGATCCGCGTAAACAGGCACGGTGGTCGCGCGCCACGCGCCCCTTGCGACAGCAGCTACTGAAAAAGAAGTGGGTGTTGACGTTGCATCCCACTGCTGCTTATGCGCAAGACGCGGATATGAGTACGGCCGCCTTCACTGATTTCGTGTATGCGGCCTGCCTGGCCGATCAGCCCGATCCCGTGCGCGCTTGGCGCGATCAAGCGCGCAAACAGCAAAAACTGATCCGCCAGCTCGCAGCCGCCGATCAGGTTCGCATTGTGGGGCCGGCTACGGATTTAACGCTTTCCGTTAAAGGCCGAACCTTTATCAACTCGTGCGGCAAACACAACCTGCCCTGTGGCGAGGTGTTTACCGGCCCGTGGGAACAATCCGCCGAAGGACATATTGCCTACGATTATCCGGTGGTGCATGCCGGCCGCGAGATTTCCGGGATCCAGCTCGTTTTCCGGCGCGGCAAAGTGGTGGAGGCCACGGCGGAGAAGAACGCCGATTTTCTCCAACAAATGCTTGATATGGATCCCGGCGCACGCCGGTTAGGCGAGCTGGGAATCGGTACCCACTACGGTATAAAGCAGTTCATCAAAAACATATTGTTTGATGAGAAGATCGGCGGCACGGTCCACTTGGCGTTAGGACAGTCGTACGCGGAAACCGGCGGACGGAACCGCTCGGCCTTGCATTGGGACATGATCAAGGATTTGCGGCGCGGCGGCGCCCTCTATCTGGACGGGAAGTTATGGCAAAAAGACGGTGTGTTTGTGAAAGGAACAGGGATATGACCGCGCAATGGCCTTATCGTCGAGTCTTGTTGAAATTGAGTGGGGAAGCGTTACAGAATCCGGACACCGGCGGGGGCCTTGACCCCACGGTGCTGGGGAACATCGCCACCCAGTTGAAAAAAGTGCGCGCCATGGGCATCGAAATCGCCGTCGTGGTAGGCGGCGGCAATATCTTTCGCGGTCTAACAGGCGAAAATAGCGGGATCGACCGGACGACCGGCGACCATATGGGAATGCTGGCTACCGTCATCAATGGCCTGGCCTTGCAGTCAGCCTTGGAGAAAATCGGTGTGCACACGCGCGTCATGACCGCGATCTCCATGCCGTCGGTGGCGGAACCTTTCATCCTGCGCAGGGCCATGCGCCACTTGGAGAAGGGGCGGGTCGTGATCTTTGGGGCCGGCACCGGGAATCCGTATTTTACCACCGATAGTGCGGCGGCGTTGCGAGCCAGCGAAATCAAAGCCGACGCCTTAATCAAGGGGACCAAAGTGGACGGTATTTATTCCGCCGATCCCGTGAAGCATGCCGATGCGAAACGCTACACCACGTTGTCCTACACGGACGCCTTGAAACAACAACTGAAAGTGATGGATGCGGCAGCATTTTCCTTGTGTTTGGAAAATCAAATCCCGATAATCGTGTTTAATTTCTTTAAGCCGGATGAAATCATTCGCGTGCTGCAAGGCGAGTCAGTCGGCACGCTGGTACGCGCTCAAGCGTGAACGAAAGAGAGGATTGTGATGGAAAGCTTGGATGATGTGTTGTTGATGTCTGAAGACAAAATGGATAAATCCGTGGAGTTCTTGCATCAGGAGTTCCATGGGTTACGCACGGGCAAGGCCTCGCCCAGTCTGGTGGAAAATATCACGGTGGACTATTACGGTACGGCCACGCGGCTGAAGGAATTGGCCGGTATTTCCACGCCGGAACCGCGCCTGATCGTGATCAACCCCTACGACCCCTCCGCATTGCCCGCCATCGAAAAATCGATTTTGGCAGCCAATGTGGGTATCACGCCGATGAACGATGGGCGGGTGATCCGTATTCCCATTCCGGAGTTGAGCGAAGAACGGCGCAAAGAGCTGCTGAAAGTCGCCAAACGCATGGCGGAAGACCAGCGCGTAGCGATTCGTAACGTACGGCGTGAGGCCAATGATCAAATCAAGGCGCTACAAAAGGACAGCACGATTTCGGAAGACGAGCGTGATAGTGGGCTGGAGGAAATCCAGCGGTTGACGGATGAACATATCAAAGCCATCGACGACATGCTCGCCGCCAAAGAGACCGATGTAATAGAGGTTTAACCCGCGTTAATGCAGCAGGCTCTTGCAAAACCTCCCATTCATGAGGGCAGGACGGAGCCTGC
>PWVE01000112.1 GCA_003562335.1 PVC group bacterium | reverse complement strand
TTGTACGCTAAGCCGGTTCAATCGTTATGGAATACAGGCACGTGGGAGTATACCGGCTACGTGCTTCCGCTGCTGGGAATCGGAGCGATCGCATTCGGATGGACCTGGCGGCGCTGGGGCCGGTCGATGTGGAGATTGGCGCTGGCGTGGTGTCTCTGTATCGCGGGCGCGTTGGCCATTGGTGTCCTGGCATCCGGGCCGCGCGGGCCTTTCCGGGGCTATGCCTATTTATTGGTGCGCTCGCTGATTCCGCGCTACGACATGATTCGACAGCCTGCTAAGATATTGTGCTTGATGCCGAGCGTGCTGGCTGTGGCTGGCGCTGCGGGCCTCTCATTGCTGCACGGTAGCGGGATGGTCTGGACGAAGCGGAAGTTCGTCCGTGGCTGCGTGGGAGGCTTGATCCTATTGGCTGGTATGCTCGACTACGTGTTCCCTTATGCGCGCGCCAATGTGGCGGTACTGGAAGCAGAACAGCAAGCGTATGCGGCCGTTGCTCAAGAGGCCGCACGGGCGAACGAAGTGCCGCGGGCACTGGTGGTCCCGCTCTGGCCGGGAGACTCGCACTACGCATCGGTCTATCAATATTATGCCTCACTCTACCGAATTAGGTTGGTGAATGGGTACAGCCCCAGTGTGGATGCCGACTATTTTGAAAACGTGTTTCGTCGCTTCGAATCCATTAATCAAGGGGGCGTACGTGATAAAGAGCTGGACGACCTGCTGCAACTCGGGGTGCGCCATATCATCCTGCATGAGAATCTGTTTCCCGCACAGGTGAGTCCGTTTCGCGTGGCACGCACGCTGTATTGTTTTTTGGATGAGCCCCGCTTGCGGCTGTTGGCTCAAGATGGTTCGGTCTGGGCGTTTCGCATTGAAGAACACCCCTTGGATGCAGCGGCCAATGCACCGGAATGGGAAACGTGGTTCCCCACGCGAATTTGGCAGGCGGATCGCCTGCGCTATTCCCAACCGGCAACGATAGAGCGCGGCGCCTACGAAAGTATGGTGCATCTAGCGGACGGCCAAGCCGCCATGACGCGGGCTGTCCATCTACATGAGGCCCCCGGTTTGCGATGGAAAGTGCGTGTCCGGGGGCGGGGCTCCCTGTTTATTGACGAGTTGAATTCGGAGCGGGATGTGATCAATCGTTATGTTCGGGACGTGGTGGACGAGGAGTGGCACTGGCTGTCTATTCCGGTTGACACGGTGGAGCCCGGCACAGAGCGTCGTGCGTTGCGTGTTTCCGGTACGGGTGCGCCTGTCGCATTGTCGACCATTTTGCTGGCCGCCGGGGAGTGGAAGGGGTTGGAACCGCATAGCCCGATCGAGCTGCTTGCGCCGTTATTCTTTCACATGGGATATACGCAATTGGAATCCAATGCGATCACACTGAGAGCGGATTGTGAGCCGTCTGGCCTGGTATTTTTCGGCCCGCATTTACCGCTTGCAGAAGGGCAGTACGATGTGCAATGGCGTATCTCATCTTCTGGGCCCGAAGGGCTCCCTCTGGGAAGCATGCAGGTACGTATGCTGGGTGGACCATCCGGGGAATGGGTTCCGGTGATTACGGGGAAAGAGGGCAGAATCCTGTGGGAACAGGAAGCAAACCAGCCTTTCTGGTTACAGTTCCATTACAATCGCAATGCCGATGTGACCATTGAGTCTATTGTAATAAGCCGGCTGTAATACCTATCGGCGCAACGCACTATGCGCTTGCCCAATGGGCCTGTTTGCGGTACGTGCAGGGGAGCGTATGAAACGGGTGAACAAATTCAAGAATGAAAGCGGTGCGTTGTGAAACTGGTGGTCCAATTGCCTGCCTTGAACGAGGAAAAGACCATTGCCTCTGTCATCCGCGCAGTCCCTCGTGATATCGAGGGGGTTGACGAAATTCAAGTGATTGTGATTGATGACGGATCCACCGACCGCACGGCCACGCTTGCACGCGAGGCCGGGGCGATTGTCTTGACGCATGAAGTCAGTCGCGGCGTCGGTGCGGCATTTCGAACAGGCCTGAAACAGTCTACAGAGCTGGGCGCGGATATTGTCGTAACCATCGATGCAGACGGACAGTTTAATCCGGGAGATATCTGTACGGTGACGGCGCCGATCCTGAAGGGCGAGGCGGAGTTTGTGACGGCGTCGCGCTTCATTGATCCGTCGCTGGAACCGGAGATGCCCAAAGCCAAGCGCTGGGGCAATGATTTTATTGCGCGTTGGGTCAGTTCAATGGTCAAGCAGCGGTTCTATGACGTTTCCTGCGGTTTTCGAGCCTACTCGAAGGAGGCCTATCTGCGACTTATTCTGTTGGGCGATTTTACCTATACGCATGAGGTCTTTCTGACGCTCGCCTTTTCCGGCGTTCATATCCAGGAAGTGCCCGTACGCGTGCGCGGGGTCCGTGAACACGGTGTCAGCCGAGTGGCCAATAACTTGTTCCATTACGGTTGGCGTACCGCCTCCATCATCCTGAAGACCTATCGGGACTACCGCCCGCTTGGCTTTTTCAGCAAGATTGCGATGGTGTTCAGCGTGGCCGGACTGGGATTTCTGACTTTTTTAGGCTGGTTTTGGGCGACCACCGGCGGCTTTTCCCCTCACAAATGGGCGGGGTTCACGGGAGGTTTCCTGCTCGCTATCGGGGTTTTCTTTTTCATTATCGGGATCGTGGCGGAGATGCTGGATCGTATCCGCCTGGCGGCTGATGAGGCTTTGTACCGGATTCGGCGGCTGGAGTGTGATGTGCGGCGCCCATCAACACACGCTGCGGCTTCGGTCGAAGACGAGTCCTAAGAATCTGAGCCCTCGCCATGCACTACGGGCGGCTGGTCAGTTCGGACCTCGATGGTGCCCAGCACCAGGTGGCGATGACCGTGCGGGATGGTAGCCGCTTGGATGTTGACCCGTCGTCGATGTGCCGGTCGATATAGTCCGCCCCGAATGGTGTAGGTGCCCGGTTCCAGTCCAGTCGGCAAGTCAATGGAACGCCAACAGCGATGTAGGGTGCCATCACTATATGCCAGGGAGAGTGCAGCCCACAGGGTGTGATCGCCTTGGGCCACGGTGTTCCCATCGGGATCGTTTACGTGAACCCAAATGGCGTAGCGCTTCGGGTCGGCGAACGAGTCGGGCAACGTCCAGTGTAACCGATAGTGGATTTGGTTGTGGTGATCGGACAGGTTCTGCGCGCGTACCTCAAACTCCACATGCTCTAACGTAATGCCGTTCGCAAACCGGGCGCTTGGCGAAGTATCATCCAGCAGATCAGTAGCTGGAGCGCCACGGTCTGCACGGGTCGTCTCAAGTTGTTCTATCCAGTGTTGCAGGGTGGCGGCGGTGTCCGGCCGGATCGCGACGTGCGGTAACGGGGCCGATCCGGTGTATTGCAACCGCCAGGTCTGGGAGCGGGGCGGAATCGGCAACAGCACGTTATTCGGGTCGTCGCTGTGCGTTAGCTGCTGCACGACCTGTCCGCAGATATTAACCAGCTGCCAAGTCGCTGGGGCTTCGGCGGTGACGTCCACGGAATAGAATCCGGCCGCAAGATTCAGCGGCGGCGAAAGCCAAGC
>PWVE01000066.1 GCA_003562335.1 PVC group bacterium | reverse complement strand
TTTTTCGACTACGCTTCGCTCCGCTCAAAATGACAGCAGGCGAGCGTGCGGCTTAACAAGGTGTCCAGTGCGGCCGGGTGTTCGTCAGCGCTTTCATCGTAAAGAATCCCCGCGTCACGCGTGTTGTGGTCGAAAAATCCGCGTTTGCCTTTACTCCATTCAAAAACATTGGGGTTTTCGAAGCCAATCTGGGGGAATAAAAATGACCACCCTCTTTTCACCTATAGAGAGCAGTTCAACGGCTTTGCCGCCGAACTGTTCTTAGTAACCCCTTGGACGTGCACCACCTATGGTTTTGACCTGTTTTATGGAGTGCGCACCCAATGGGTGCAACTTGCAGGACTTTCACGGCTATCTGCATACCCTGACCCGTCTGCCATGCTTAATCTTAATCGTACGCGTAATCGTAATCAATCGATTGGGATTATGAGCACGATTACGATTACGAACAGGATGCATACAGCCAACTGGTTTGGAAGAGAAGGATGAATACTCGTTCGCCGTAATCGTCGCCCGTAATCGTTAACCGGAATGGATAAGATAATGCGCTGGGGAAAGCGCCGATCAAGCTCACCGGCCAAGCCCACGGCTATTGCTATAGCAGCGCGGGTTGGTGGTCGGTGGACGATGACGGGCGACGATTACGGATTACGAGAAGATCCTTCTCACGCACTCACATATCCACACGCCTCCCCGCATCCCGAACAGCTTCGAAACCATGACCACGCAGCACCCACGCAAAGCGCAGTTGGAGCGCGCGTAGCGCGATTCAACTGCTCTTTTTAGGTTTCAGCCTCTACTCACGCACCTCTCCAACAGCGCAATCGGCTCGCTCCAACATCCCGACACTGCGCTGGCCTTTTTACCAACCCTGTGATAGGGTGGTGGGTGTGATGGCGGGACAGAATCAGTTGATAAGTCGGTGGCGTCATGCCCGGGACGGGCAGGTGATGATGGAGTATGTGTTGGTGGCCGGCATTCTGACGTCGCTGGTGGTGATGATGGCGTTGTTGCTGTTTGTTTTTAGGGAAAACGGGGTGCGGGTGTTGGAGCTGATCGGGGCGAATTCGCCTTGATATCAAGCGTGGGGTGGACTAGCCTATGAGAGAGGTGAATACGATGAAGCATAAATGGCACAGAAAAAGCGGACAGGCGATGGTGGAGTACATCATCATTGTCGTCATCGTGGCCATTGCGGCCTTGGTGATCTTCGGGTTGTTCGGTGACACGATTCGCTCCAAACTCGGCGGAGCGGTCGAGGAACTGGGCGGCGACACGCAAGGCGCCGACAATGGTTCCTCGCTCGAGTATCTGCGCGATTTGGACGGTGGCGGTTCCAGCCGCTAATTTTCCCGGGCGCGCTTCATGTCTCGACCAGTGGACCAGCGCCGCGCGCGGCAAGCGGGGGCGGCTCTCATTGAGTCGGCCCTGGTGGTGGCGCTGATGAGTTTGGTCTTGTTCGGTGCGCTGCAGGTGTCGCGCCTGTATGCGGCCCGTGAGATACTGGATTACGCCGCCATGAATGGCGCGCGGGCCCGGGCGGTCGGTCTCAATTCCTTTATGGTGTACAAGGTGGTACGGGTCAGTGCCATTCCCAACGCTGGCCGTATGCGCGGTCCACACATCCCGGTTGAGACGGAAACGAGTTGGTGGGAGCCGGGCCAACGACCCGGCGAGGCGTGGGATCGCGCCTTGCGGTCCCGGCCGGGACTCTCCCCGCGCGCGGTACTCGAGCGACACCGTATTCCGTTTTATCTCGGGGCCACCCACCATGCGCGGTTGGCGGCTATCCTGGATTATGAAGACTGGGATACCATCCGGTCGCAAATCGATTATCCCGCCGCAGACCAAATCCGCGTGCACGTGAATCAACGCTGGCCGGCGAATATGCCGTTTCGCCGGGCCTTCATGGATACCGATTACGTGCCGCTGCGGGCGGTGGATCACGGGGTGCGCATGACGGACCATTCTGCCCTGTACCTGCAATGAACGCCGGCCGACCAGCACCCGGATGCGCCCGCTCCGGGCAAGCGATGATCTTTGTGGTCATGGTGCTGGTGCTGCTGGCGTTCGTGGCGTTCTGGCAATTCGACCTGCACAAAACCTTGTACGTGAAAATGCGCGCCCGCGATGCGGCCGACGCAGCGGCTTTAGCCGCCGCCCGCTGGCAAGGCCAAACGCTCAACCTGATTGGTGAGCTCAACGCGATTCAGGCGGTGCTGTTAACGGAAAGCTGGCTGGAAGGCGAGATCGATACCGCGGAGGCGGAGGCGCTCGATGATTTGCGGTCGCGTTTGAGTTTCGTCGGCCCGGTAATGGGGTTGGTGGCCGCGAACCAGACCGCCCATAACAACCGTATCTATAGCAATCCCTACTATACTGCCCAATTCACAGATCATATCGCTCGTATTCGCGAGGAATATGACCGGCAATTTGCGCCGCCGTGGGATAACGGGCCCGGCGGACACAGCGCGTGGCACGAATACGCCGCGATGCTCGAAGCCATTGCCCGTCAAGGGCTGGCGGTGATGCCCGACAATCCCAGTTGGTTCATTGATTATATGGATCGCAACCATCCCTTGTTGAACCCTGCTTTTTACGATGCCGTGGCCTCCCGTAACTGGTGCTGGTTCCATTTCTATCAGCGCGCCTTGCTGGAGCGGTACACGAATTGGCGGTCCTGGCCGAATTTGCCGGCACTGATGCAGCGTGAACCGCTGAACGCGGAAGTGTTCAGCCTGCACTTAACGCGTGTGCGTACGGCGGCTAACTGGCCGGCTTTAGCCCCGCCACATCCCGGCGAGCGGATTGATGAATGGCTGGCCCGGGCCCAGGCACACGGTGGCGGGGCGGTGGAACCGGACGTGGTCTGGCTGGATGTGGCTTGGCACGGCTATAATCCTGCAGACTGGATCCCGTGGACGGAATTTCTGGCACCCGGTTTCCCGTTCGCCACGCCGGTCCGTCCGGAGTATGACGTATTGGGGGCCGATGCCGCGGTGCGGATCGGCGCGTTTGCCGACCGGATCACCCCGGGCCTTGGCCACGGCCAGATTTTACGGACGGCCGCCGCCAAACCCTTCGGTCGGTTGGCGGACGATGATCCCATTCACGCCTTTGGCATGGTGCTGCCCGGGTTCCAGGATGTCCGCTTAATTCCCATGGACGCCTCCACGGCGCCGGAACAGGGATCGATGCCCGGTTGGACCGACCATATCTACGAACATCTGCCCATCTATACCCAGCGGGGGCCCGGCGCACTACCCGGCGGTTGCTATTACTGCCGTCAACTGGGCCGTTGGGAAGACGGTGAGTTCCGGCAAAGCGGCCGTGCCTGGCTCGAACAATATCATCACACGTGCCATACCGTAACCGGCCCGGGTCCCGGTCCGGGAGGAGGGACGCGACGTGGACACTAACAGTCGTCAAGTTTCCGGCACACGGCAGGGGCAAGCCATGGTGGAAATGGTCGTAGGCCTGTTGGTGCTGTTGGTGTTGCTGGTGGGTATTCTGCAAATTGGCCGGTTGGCGGTGGCCCACAACCGTACCATGGCGGAAGCCCGCGCCCAGGCCGATACG
>PWVE01000092.1 GCA_003562335.1 PVC group bacterium | reverse complement strand
TTTACCGAAAAGCACGGTCTTGGGTTGAAGAAGCAACTTGGAGCTTTCAATCGCTCCGCCTTTCGTAAGGCTAGGGCGTTGATCGCGCTGATAGTCGGGAATACTGTAATATTCGAAGGTCTCCTCTGGGAACTGTTTGGGGTTCAATGTCGGCGATTTGTGCAAATTGATCTCACCCAGCGATGTTTGTTTCCAGTCTTCAGGAAGATTTTCAAGGAGCGCACTCATGCCCTGCCCTCCTCCAGCACCGCCATGCAGAAGGGCGTCCCGCAGTTGCGGGATAACCCACCATTCTTTGATGACCGCGGACTGGAAAGTCCACACTCCGTTACGATGGCGCTTTTTCCAACCCACCCGGCCTTGTCGGCGGACAGGAACCTCCTTCGCCGAGGCTCCGGCGGTCCCGATGTCCGCCCGCCGTTAGGGGGGGCACTCATATCCAGTTTCTTTCCCGCATCGTTTGCGTATTTCACGAGGCCGACACTGCTTCAACCTGCCTTTTTCTTTGGTTTGGGTGGTTTTTCGTAGAAGGAAAGCGAAGGCAATGTGATCATGCCGTTCGGGCCGCGAGCGGTGAAGCTGCTGACGAGTTCGCGCACTGCCCCATAAAGCATAGAGGCGGCCGTGATGCGAATGAGACGTTCGGGATCCTGAGGGTAGTCCGGATGTACCGTGTAGACGCCTCTAGCAGTAACATGGCCTGTATAGGGAGGAGATGCCCTCCCATCAGAACCGCTAATTTCAACCGTCAGATAAAGCGTCCATTCATCGGTCTCGGCATTATCCCCCACCAACTTGCGCTCCACTTCGATCCGGCCCGCTCCGAATTCTTCGCCGGGCGTGGCTTCGATGGAGATCGCGAGGAACTCCTGGGTCAACACATCCAGTGGGGAAACTTTAAGCGGCGTCTTCGGCATCGTATTGGGCTCTTTGTTTTGAAATCGGTTGTGGGTTTTGGGCAAGCTGAATCTTTTTGGGCTGGAAATCCACGACGAGAGCGGTGCGACCCTTTGAACGAATCTTGTTGTAATGAACCCAGTGGCCAATCTGTCCAGCAGGCACATAGGTTTGCTGCAAGCTGGCACCCACGGCACGCCCAGCCCGCACCAATGTCTCAATGGTTAAGTTGCTGTCTCCGGCGAGCATCGCCGTGACCCGGGAGGGCTGAATGCCCATGCGTGCAGCCAACTCAGATTTGTTTACGCCTTTCCGCTTCATGAATTGAAGCAGCTCTTCGACAACCATCAGTTTGCGGTATTCAACTTCTGCCTCAACAGATTGAAGCGCCTTTGCGACCTTTTGCGACAGCGGGTTATTAGCTTTAATTCTATTAATCTTCATTTTTAGCCTTAATTAAAGTGAGCGTGGTGTCTTGTTCTTTCAGTGCCGTCGTATACTGTTCTTGCCGCTTTCTCGCCGTCCTAATATCTTTCTGTTGTGAGGATTTTCCCCCTCCGTGTGCCGCTATGATCATCGATTCCTCACCGAGTGTCTTACGGTCATAAAACACGTAAACGCGGACAGCAAAAGGTGTTTTTATCTTGGCCTCAAACAAACCTTCCCCCAGTGACCTGAATGCTACTTTGTTTTCATAGCGATCCAGATCAGCAACGAATTTGAGCCGAGCCTGTATTTTGCCAAATGCCCTGGCATCCTTTTCTTCAAGTTCATTCAGATATTCTTCCGCCGGGTCCTGGCCATTCAATCCAAGCGTGACCACCCGGTGATGCCGACCAATATGTATCGTAGTCAGGGCGATGTCAACAGAATATTTCATATATATGTGAAACCGTTAACCCTGAGCCGCTGCGGACCAGAAAGTCCGCGCTCCGGTCGTGAGGTCTCTGAATCTGTGGTTTTCTGTGTCACCTGCGGTTAAACCCCCAATTGTTTCAGAATCTTTCGCAGCGCCTTATCCGTTGCCTTCGCTTCCGCCTCAATCACCTTCAATTCCTCGACAATCTCGGCGATGGGGCGGTAGGTTTCGGCGTCGCTGGTGTGGATGTAGCGGCTAGGCGAGATGTTGTAGTCGTTTTTTTGCAACTCGGCATGGTCCACCATACGACTGAGCTTGTCCTCTTCCTTCCAACCAATCAGGACATCGGCGATGCGCTGGATGCCAGCGTCCGGGATGAAGTTTTTGGGGTCGCCTTTTTCAAAAATCTGGCTGGCGTTGACCAACAACACCTTGCCCTTGCGCGCTTTTGCTTTTGCCTTGTTCAGAAACAACACGATGCCTGGGGCTGTGGTGTTGTAGAAGAGGTTTTCGGGCAGGTAGAGGACGCTTTCGATCAAGTCATGATCAACGAACCATTGGCGGACGGTTTTTTCCTTGTTGGTGCCGGCATTGCCCGATCCGCGCGAGGCGGCGCCGGTGTCCAGCACCACGGCGGCACGGCCTTTTGCACCTAAACTGGCGTGCATGTGCTGGACCCAGCCCCAGTCGGCGGAGGATTTGCCGGGGAAACCGGCCCCGGCGGGAAAGCGGTCGAGTTCGTCATTGTCATAGTCGGCTTCGGTGAACCAGTCCTGATTCCACATTGGATTGGCGACGACACGGTCGAACGTGCGGAGCTTGCCTTGTTTGCTGCGGAATTTGGGGTTTTTAAAGGTATCACCAATCTCGATTTCGCCTTCCATGTCATGGATAATCATATTCATGTTGGCCATGGCCCACGTGTCGGCGATGTATTCCTGGCCATAGAGTTTGAGCGGGGCGACGGTGCGTTTTCTGCCTTTGGCTGACTCTTCCATGGCGATCTCGCACTTAATGAGCAGACCGCCGGACCCGCAGGCCGGGTCATAGACCTCCATGCCGGGCTCCGGCTGGAGCACTTTCGACATAATGGTGCCGACTTCCGGCGGGGTGTAAAACTCGCCAGCGCTTTGTCCGCCGCCCTCGGCAAACTTGCGGATGAGGTATTCGTAGCTTTTGCCGATGATATCGGCTTCGACGTCTTCGAGGCCGAGGCGTTTGGTACTGATGGCCTCGATCAGGTTGGAGAGTCGGTCGTCATCTATATCCCGCTGGCCATGGGTGGTGGCGTTGAAGTCGACTCGATCAATGATCCCCTGCAGGCTGGGGTTTTGCTTGGCAATCGCGCGCATGCGGGTGGTAACGCCTTCCCCGATCTGGTCGGCGAGTTTGCGGATGGTGGACCAGACGGGTTCTTCCGGGTCTTCCGGCAGCAGGGGCAAGTAGAAGCGCACCAGTTTGTGATCGGCTTTGACGAGTTGGAAGGCCTTCTTGCGTGAACCGACTTCGGCCGCGATCCGGTTGATCTCGTCATCGAAAACATCGCAGAGCCGCTTGGTAAAGATCAGCGGCAGGATAAAATCCTTGTACTTTGGCGCATCTTTCGCGCCGCGGATTGAGCACGCCGCATCCCAAATCCAGGATTCCAGAGATTTCCCCTTTTCGTTCTTTTTCGCCATCCGCCCTCTAGCCCTTTTGTAATGGATGATAAGCCCTCTCTTTCCATGAACAGTAAAGAGATTGCCATTGAATGTCGATAGATTCATCCGTGCCAATGCATCGGGATCTCCGCCCAGTGCATGGTTCCATCAAGCCGGGAGCACCGAGCCCTAGCTCGGCAACGAACCGGGACGCAATGTGATTGCCACCGTGACGTGGGTTTTTTGATTTGGACCGTTTGACCTCTTCATCCCGGCACCCAATTCATCCTGCGGATCGACGATTCAAATCCGGGATCTCGTCAAAATCGCGATCCTCAGAAACCAGCGTTCCCGCCCTGGCAATCAGCGCACTGGCGGCATGAACACTGTCACGGGCGCCCAGAGATGTGGAGGCGCGTACCTGTTGAGCGCGGATCAGCACGTCGGTTGTGCAGGGCTGGAATAATAGGCGGGGGAAATGAAGAAAACGCTCCCCTTGAATTAAACCGGAAGGCCGATCCAACACCTTCTCCACCACATGCGTGAATTCATCCCACGTCAACACGCTAGTTACAGCGTCCAGTTTGCCATCCACAATCTCAGAAAGCACGTTGCGACATCGTGCCGCACGCTCATCGTCATAGAGAACCGCATACAGGAAAATGTTCGAATCAATGTAGCTCAGCATGTCGGTCTTCCATGAGATGCTTCAATTGCTTCGGGTCAGGTCCGGCCGACTGACGAGGCAGACTGAGAAATTCATCTAAAAAGCCAGCAGCCGATGGACGAATCTCCACACGATCACCGTGGACCTCAAAAACAACCTCGTTTTTTACTCCAAGATGCGAGCGAATATCCTTGGGCAGCACCACTTGCCCCCGACGACTCACTGGACGTACAAACACCAATGAATTATTCATACTACTTACTCCTACCTTTAAGCATCCTAATTGCTATCCCTCTGATGTCAAGACGAAGTCTTGAGACCTACCTGAGGGATTTACCCCCGGAAGTGCTGCGGGCCAAGGGGGTGCCCCCGCAACACATCGAGGTGTAGCAGTCGGTCAGGCTGCGGCAGCGGTTCCAATTCAGCATTCGTCGACATCACACGTGATCTTCCCGACTACAATTTACACCCAAGTTTCCCACCAGTACAAGTCTCCACGAATCGCAGTGGGTGCGCCCCTCGGGGCGGGCGACGATGGCTATCACATCCATGTTGAATGGGCACAGGGCATGTCCGTGCTCATAGAGTATGTGACAGACTTGCGCGATGATGTGTGGGAAGCACTGGCGACGCTGAATTTGGAAAATGACACAGAAGTGTTCCACGCCCCTGTTCCGCTTGATGGCCAGCGGTTCTATCGATTACGGATGCCCTGAAGCCCGTCCCGCTTTGGCCAATGTGCTGTAAAAGCTTAACGAATGCGCTGGTATCAAGATCGATCACCAGCGCCCCTCCCGATTGGCTTGCACCACATCCTTTCCTGACCGTCCGCGTGCCACAATGGCCGTCGCAAGCTGATCCTCCCATGCAAGTTCCCCATCGGGAAATAAATGGGACCGGTTTCCGATTGCAACCGGAGCGGGAATTGAGTAACTTGCCACAGGTGTTGGGAGATAGGCTGTGGCGGGAAAAAAAGCTGTCGATATTTTAGCAGAGCGGGTCAAGCGGTTGGCGTGTGCCAAATGCGGTCACCACATTGATTTGTCGGACGTGGAACCGTTCGACGAGGTGACCTGTCCCGAGTGTGGCACCAAGCAGGTAGCCCCCATGCGGCTGGGATCATTCTTGTTGCTGGCTGAAATGGGCCGGGGCGGTATGGGATCGGTTTTCCGCGCCTATGATCAGACCTTGAGTCGTTACGTCGCCATCAAGGTCATGCAAAAGCATTTGGCGGCCGACAAGAAATTTGCCGACAATTTCCTGCGCGAAGCCCGTGCGGCAGCGGCGCTTAATCACTCCAATGTGGTCCAGATTTATTCCTGCGGCCAGGAAGAAGGCCAACTTTATATCGTCATGGAACTGGTCAACGGCGGTCGTCTGGACCAGATGATGGAGGACGGCAAGGCGCTGGATGAAGTGTTCACACTAGAAGTGGGCGTGCAGGTGGCCAAAGGCCTGCAGGCCGCGAACGAAATCGGCCTCGTGCATGGGGATATCAAACCCGCCAACATTCTATTCGATAAGCAACAGCAGGCCAAGGTGGTCGATTTTGGGTTGGCCCGGTTTGCCGCGCAGCAGCACCTGCAGCCGGGCGAGATTTGGGGGACTCCTTACTATATCGCACCTGAAAAGGTCCGTTCCCAACAAGAAGATCAGCGGGCCGATATCTATAGTCTAGGCGCAACCCTCTTCCATGCCTTGGCTGGCCAGCCACCGTTTGAGGGTGAAACGGCGAAGGAGGTGGTGGTGGCGCGCTTGAAAGCGCCGGCCCCCAGCTTGCGTACGGTAAGGCCGACCCTGCAACCGGAAACCGCCGATGTCATTGCACGCACACTGGAAGCAGATCCGGCACGCCGGTATCCCACCTACCAGTCTTTGCTGGCGGACTTGGAAGAGGCCCTCAAATGGGCTCGCGTTCGCGAGGGTTTGCCGCCTTCCTCCGGCCCGGGCGGCGCCAAGAAGTGGGGCTGGGTAGCCGGGGCGGCCCTCTTCCTGGCGCTGATTTCTGGCGGATTCTATTTTCTTGGTAGCGAAGACCCTGAACCGCCACCACCGCCACCGGGACCGGTTGTAGATCCTGCGTCCCCCGAAGACGATCCCCCTACACCAGAGGATCCTGAAATCGTTTATGAGGTCCAGCCGTTCGAAGCGGACGTGCAGCAGGCTATTGGACAGGCTGTCACGGCTTGGATGGATGGTCGACCCGCAAGCTATGAGGAACGACTGGGCCGAATATTTCGAGATTTGCCGCGCATGGGTGTCGAGCGTCCCTGGATTGGTGTTTTGCAGGCCGTGCCGGCTTGGTTGGCGGGCCAGGACAGCCTCATGCAGCGATATCTGCGAGGCATCCAAGATGCGACCTTGCGCGAGTTGGAAGACGACGCTCCGCATCCCGGGATTATGCCCCAATCGCTGGCGCGCTTCATGTTGGGCCGGATCGATGAACAGGAATTACAGGCGGTAGCTGAAGAGTGGCCCGAGTGGTTTGCGGATTTAGGGTCGTATTTTGCAGGCATACGCCATCTGCAAGCCGGACGTTTGGACGAGGCGCTGACACGCTTGGAACAGTATATGGCAGGAACCGCCGGCAATGATGCACGTTGGCCCTACGCCTTCCAACCCCACGCGGCCGAATGGCGTGACCACCTACAGAATTGGCAACAAGTCAAACAGGAGACCACCGGCCAGGAGCCCGAGGAGGCCGTACAGACACTGCGCGATTTCCGCAACGAAGCCCCAACCCAGTTTCGTGAGGCAATCGATCAAGCCTTGGCGCAAGCCCGTCGTCGGGCGGAGGAGGTCGACCGCGAACGGCAAGCTGCCGAGGAAGCGGCCCGCCAAGCATTGATCGAGCAGGAAATCGCACAGATCGACGAGGCGCGGGAAGCCTTGTTTGAACATGTGGAGTCCCGCGATTTCCGACGGGCCGCGTCGCAATTACGGCAACGTGTACCTACGCTGGACACCGCCGAAGCCCGGGCCTATCGAGAGCGATTACTGGAAAGCTACAATCGTATGGACGATTTGCGCCGGTTTCTGGTGGACGCCATCGAGGACCGGCCGGTGAGTCAGCGCGACCTGCCACGCTTGCCTTCCGACATACTGGGTGCCAGCTCGGACGGTATCGACTTCCGCCTCGGCGACCATGGATCCATGACGCGGACCTGGGATCAAATCAACGTGCGCATGTTTGCCGATCTGGCGGAATTCTACATTGAACGCTTGCCGGCCGACCAACAAGCGGACAGGTGGCTCTCGCTGGCCGTGTTCGCCTATCAGAACCGGGGATTACGGCCCGCCCGCATGTACGCGGATCGGGCACTGGAAAAGGCCAAAGGGTTACGATCGGATGCAGTGGAACTGTTACCGGAATTGGAATGGGAATAAAGCGAAAGGAGCAGATCACATGAAAAAAGTAGGCGTTTTATTGGCCGGTTGCGGATATATAGAAGGATCCGTCGGCATCCAAGCTTGCGTGCGCGAGGTACTGGATCGCGCATGAAACTGTCGGTGGTCATCCCGGTCTACAACGAGGCCCAAACGATTGAAGCGCTGGCGGAAAAGGTCGCGTCCGTTGAAGCCGGAGTGGAAAAAGAGCTGGTGCTGGTGGACGACTGCTCGCAGGACGGCACGGCGGAAGCACTGAGCCGCCTGCAAGCCAAGCATTCGGACTGGCAGTTCGCCCGCCACGAAGTCAATCAAGGCAAAGGGGCGGCGCTGCGCACGGGCTTTTCAATGGCCACTGGCGATCTGGTGATTATCCAGGATGCGGACTTGGAATACGATCCCCAAGAGTACCCGCGTTTGTTGCAACCGATCCTCGACGGGCACGCCGATGTAGTTTACGGCTCGCGCTTCCTGGGCGGTGGCGCGCATCGGGTGGTCTACTATTGGCATTACGTGGGCAACCGTTTTTTGACGACCTTTTCGAACATGATGACCAACATCAACCTGACCGACATGGAGGTCTGCTACAAGGTTTTCAAACGAGAGGTGCTGGCGGCGTTGGACCTGAAAGAGGACCGCTTCGGCTTTGAAGTCGAGATCACCGCCAAGGTTGCACGCGGACCATGGGTGATCTACGAGGTCCCGATTTCCTACTACGGACGCAGTTACGCCGAAGGCAAAAAAATTACTTGGCGCGACGGGTTCCGCGCCATTTGGTGCATCTTGAAATACCGCTTTGTCGACTGAGGCCCTTGCAAGACCAGCAGCCACACCGCGTGGCACGGGCATCTTGCCCGTGAATCATGGGCGGGACGTCCATGCCACGACAGGGTTCGCAAAAACCCCCACTAGCTGATTATTTCAAGCGTAGCCCTACCCGTTTGACCGGCCACCGCACCTTGTTGGGTAGCGGTGGCGTTGACGGCCCGGACCGTACCGTCCAACAGCTCGTCCAGTGTCGCCACGCCGGTCACTTTGGCGGCGGGCACCTTGAATTTATCGAGGGCCGCAATATCAATTGCGCCACAGGCCAGCAGCGCCTCGCCTTTTTTGATAAAGACCAAGGTGCAGGCGCCCACCGGAATAACGTAGCCGTCGGCCGCCTCGCCGTTAATGTCCAAATGTGTGTGTGTCTGCATCAGGCCTCCATGAATTTGCTTTTGTGTTTGGTGATTGGCCCCCTATACTAAAACCATGATGACGGATGAGACAAGTTTATCCCCCGATGACATGACGATTGCGGAACGTTTGGAACGGATCCAGGCACGTATCGCGGCGGCCAGCGCCCGAGCGGGCCGGGCCGTGGATGACGTGAAGCTACTGGCGGTATCCAAGGGACATGGACCGGAGCGCATTGCGGAGGCGGCCTCCGCCGGCATTCAGGTGTTTGGCGAAAGCAAGGTGCAGGAGGCCCGGGCCAAGATTCCCTTGGCACCAAGTCATCTGCACTGGCACCTGATTGGTCATTTGCAAACCAACAAGGTCAAATTCGCCGTGCAACTCTTTGAAACCATCCACGCGGTCGATTCCCTGAAATTACTGGACGCCCTGAACCGCGGTGCCGAAGCGGCGGGACGTAATTTACAGGTGCTGCTGGAAGTCAATGTGGCGGAGGATCCTAACAAATTTGGCCTCGCGCCAACCGAGGTGCCGGCCTTGCTGGAGGCCGCCACCCGCTGCCTGGCGCTGGACGTGGTTGGGCTGATGACTATCCCGCCGTTCACCGAAGATCCCGCCAAGGCCCGGCCCCATTTCGCCCGGCTCCGTGAATGCCGGGACGAATGGCGCAAGACCACGGGTTTTCCCTTGGACGAGCTCTCGATGGGCATGTCGCATGATCTGGAAGTCGCCATCGAAGAAGGGGCCACTTGGGTACGCGTAGGGACCGACTTATTTGGAGCACGCAAGCGATGAACATACATACCGACTCTACGGCCGACACGCTCACCTTTATCGGGGGCGGCAATATGGCAGAAGCTTTGATCCGCGGGCTACTGGCGCAAGGCCGGATTGCTGCAAGGCAATTGCGGGTTACCGACATCAATCCAGACCGTCGGGCCTTTTTTGAGGAAACCTACGGGATTAGCACATCGCCCGACAATGCGCAGGCGGTGGCTGAAGCGACAGCGGTGGTGTTGGCGGTCAAGCCTCAACAATTAGCGACGGTTTTGCGGGACCTGGCTGGTCATTGGACAGAGGGCCAACTGGTGGTCAGCATTGCGGCAGGGGTGACGACGGCTCGTATCGAGGCGGAACTGCCCGCAACGGTGCGCGTGGTGCGGGTCATGCCCAATACGCCGGCGCTGGTCGGGCGGGGCGTGCACGCCATTGCACCTGGCACACGGGCCACGGCGGATGATACGGAGCGCGTAGCCGCTTGGCTGGGTGCGTCTGGCCAGGTCGTACACGTGACCGAAGCGCAGATGGATGCGGTAACCGCTGTTAGTGGTAGCGGGCCCGCGTACGTGTTTTACCTGATGGAGGCCATGCAAGCGGCTGCGGAATCCCTTGGGCTTGAGCCCCGGATGGCGCGCGACCTGATAATCGGGACGGTCGACGGAGCGGCCGCCTTGTGGCAGGCCAGTCCTGACCAGTCCGCCGCCGACCTGCGAGCACGCGTCACGTCCAAAGGCGGCACAACCGCCGCCGCGATAGCGGTGCTGGATAACGCCCACGTGCAGCAACACTGGGTACAGGCCGTGCAAGCCGCTCATCAACGCGCACAGGAATTGGCTCAAGCAACTTAGGCCGCCTATGTCCCCTACCCGCCGCCAACGTTTTACCGCCCATGCCAACGTCGTTCCCGGCGATGGCGGCTGGAAGCGGGTGGTGGGCACGGTGGTGGTGGTGCTGTTGCTGCTTTATGCCGGGGTATTGCTCCTCTCCCGTACGGACGGGTTCCGTCACGTGGTGGAACAACATTTGCGTGCGGCGTGGGGCACACCGGAACTCGAAATTGACCGTGCCTGGTGCGATCTCATGTTGCGTTTGGTTTTGGAAGGAATACGAAGCGAAGCGGCAGAATCTGGCCTGCCGGGGTTTGAGATTCAGGACTTAAACGTCAGCGGGGTTCTTACCGGGAGGTGGTCTACCGGGCCTTATCGGTTTACAGCGCTCACCGTTCGAGGAGTCGACGCCGACTTGGTACACGACGCCAACGGACCGTCGCAACCAACGGTAATTGCAGACTTCGCAAAATACATCGGCGCGCGGATTGGACTTTTCGACAAAGGAAACAGTGTGGCCCCTCCACTTGAATCCAGGCACGTGCGTGTCCTCGATGCCAATATCCGTTGGCGGAACGCAGAGGGACAGGTAACCACACGCCTCGAAGGTGTGCACTATGAAACCGAGGCCGCCCGGTTGCTTGGGCAAACGGTACGCTTGGAGCAACTGACCGTCGATTACAGCCTTCACGCAGGTCGCGAGGAGCGTGCGCACACGTGGACCAATCTGGATCGGGCACCCGCTGACTGATGACGTGTTGTCTCGGTGCTTAATGCCGGAAATGACGCATGCCCGTGAAGGCCATGGCAATGCCGTACTTATCGCAGGCGGCCACCACTTCCTCGTCCCGTTTTGAGCCGCCGGGCTGCACAATATACCGGATACCGCCCTCTGCCGCGTGTTCAATGCTGTCGGCAAACGGGAAGAACGCATCCGAAATCAGCACGCATTCATGCATGACTTTCGCCCGGAACTCCTTCGGGGATTGACCGTAAACCTTGGATTCGGCGAACAGGGCATTCACATTTTCCTCGGCCCGCGCAAACGCCAGCTTACGCAAGGCATCGACCCGGTTGGGCTGGCCGGCTCCCATACCGAGCAAGGCGTAGGCTTCAGGCGCGTAGGCCCGCACCAATGCGATGGCATTTGATTTGATGTGTTTGCAGGCCTTGATACCGAAATACGCCAACGACTGCATTTCGTCCGGGAACGGATGTTCGGTAGGTGTAACCCAGTTCGCCACCAACCCCACATCACGGTCCTGGACCAGCAAGCCACCGCCAATTTGACGGATCGTCGCCCCGTGCGCGGGTTTCTGCAAGGTGTTCGACAACTTCAACAACCGCAGGTCTTTGCTCTTCTGGCGCAGGTATTCGAGCGCATCGGGCGCATAATCGGGCGCGATCAGCACTTCCACAAACCGCCCTTTCAGGCACTCTGCGGTGGCCAGATCCACCGGTTGTGTGACGGCGATCACACTGCCGAACGCCGACACGGTATCCCCGGCCCACGCCGCCTCGAAGGCAGCCGCCAGGGTCTTACCCGTGGCGTAGCCACACGGGTTGCTGTGTTTGATGATGGCCACCCCCGGTTCGCCGGCCAATTCCTTTACCGCCTCCAGCGCCGCATCGCCGTCCAGGTAATTGTTGAACGAGAGGGCCTTGCCGTGTAGTTGCTCCGCGCCGGCAATCGTGGCCTCGCGGGTATCGGCGTCCACAAACAAACAAGCTTCCTGGTGCGGGTTTTCCCCATAGCGCAGATGGGTGCCGGTGCCATACGCCAGCACAAAGGGCCGCGCACAATCCTCAGAGGAAACTACGGCTTCGCGCGCCAAATAGGATGCGATGGCCGCATTGTACGCCGCCACGCGGGCAAATACTTTCTGTGCCAGTTCCACACGTAGTTCGAGGGTCGTGTTTCCTTCATGGGCGTCCATGGCCGACACGACCCGGTCATAATCGGCCGGATCGGTGACCACCGTAACGGAACGCATGTTTTTGGCACCGGACCGCACCATAGCCGGCCCGCCGATATCAATTTGCTCCACCGCATCTTCGAACGTAACCCCGGGCCGCGCCACGGTATCCTCGAACGGGTACAGATTCACACAAATCAGGTCGATCGGCTGGATGCCATGTTCAGCGATGGTCGCTTCGTGTTCGGCTTGGTCGCGCAAGTAGAGCAACCCGCCGTGGACTTTGGGGTGTAGGGTTTTAACGCGCCCATCCAGCATTTCAGGGAAACCGGTAAAATCGGAAACGTCCAGCACCTTGAGGCCCGCTTCGCGCAAGGCATGGGCCGTACCCCCGGTCGATAAAAGCTCCACCCCGCGTTCCGCCAAGGCTTGCGCGAATTCAACGACACCGGTCTTATCCGAAACACTAATCAACGCCCGTTTGATTCGGGTCATACTGCCCTCCTTAAACCATCCCATTCTAATAAAGTTCCTGTCCCTTGCATTAGGATGGGCGCAGCCTAGCAAGTCCATCGCCGCACTGCAAGCGGAACGCTACCTGGGCGATTGCGCTGTAAGAAATTGATGGAGTACGTGCTGTAGGGAGCGTGTGTGGAGGCTGTGCTTGAATCTGAAAGGACTTTGTCATGTCGAGCTTTTCGAGACATCTCAGAATCGCGCCAGCTACCTTCGCGTTGGGAACGGATTCAAAGGCGACGCGGCCTGGCGGGAAACGAGATTTTTCGACTACGCTTCCGCCTTCGCCGAAGACGGCCTACGGCGCGACAGGCCGCTCCGCTCAAAATGACAGCAGGCGAGCGTGCGGGTTATCACGGTGACCAGTGTGGTCGGGTATTCGCCAGCGCTCTCATCGCAAAAAATCCCCGCACCAAAAGCTTGGTGGTCGAAAAAACCGCAGCTTCACTTTCTCCATTCAAAAACATTGGTGTTTTCGATGCCAATCTGGGGGATTGAAATTCATTCCGCTCTTTTCAGCCTCTATTCACGCATCTTCCCAGCAGCGCAATCGGCTCGGAAGGGCTTAACAAGCCTTGCCGGAAGCCGGTTTCACCCACTACACTAAAAAGCCTTAAATGAAACCCATTTAAACAAGAAAGGACCCCATGATCGAAACAAAAGAAAGAAACATGAAGATCGCACATAGCAATCCGGATGGTCGAACGAAGGGCACCGGCCGACGGGGGCCAGCAGGTGGGGCAGCACTTTGCGTGCTTGTTTCCTTGATACTGGTCCACAGCGCAGTGGGGGTTGATGTGGACAGGCACCTCACGCCGGACAATCCGTTCAGGGAAATTAAAGTAATCAACAAATTTGGCGAATGGCCTGCCAAGGAAGGGGAACCCTACTACTCATCCAAGGTCGGAACCTGGTTTACCGTCTGGTGGACCGAAGAAGGCGCGAAAACATTTGATCACTGGACTAAAGAGGACTGGACCCGCGTCAAGCCGGTGGACTATGGCTACTACAGCAGTGGCGACGAACACTACCTGACACACGTCCTGCTGCGATTGAAGGCCATCGGGATCGATTTCATCGCGCTGGATGACACCAACGGGCACTGGAACGACTACGGTTTAATTGCGCGAAACATGGAGGCGGTTTACCGGGTGGCGGATCGATTGGGCGAGGATGCCCCCCAGGTTACCATTGCCACCGGCCGTCCGCTCCGGGAGGGCGATTATCGCGAACAACGACGGGAGCTGAATGCCTATTACGAGAAATTTGTAAAAAAACATCCGGATGCCTTCTTCAATTGGCGGGGCAAGCCGCTGGTCATCATGTACCTGGCCGGGCAATCAGGCCAACGCATGCGGGACCGGAGGTTCACCTTGCGTTACGGCACCGGACTGGCGACCTGGCAGCATCGAGCGCGAGACACCGATATCTTTAGAACAACAGGAAACTGGGCGTGGGTCTTTGATCTTCAGAATCCGGGTTCCGAAGTGATGGGTGCCCAGCCGGGCTACAACAAGGCGCATCAGGGTGCCCCCATTGACCCGGTGCCGAGAATGATCGGGGGGCACTACATCAACCAGTGGCTGGAGGCCATCAAACAAAACCCCGAGGTGATCATCATACCCAGCTATAATGATCATGCCGAAGAAACCGGTTGGGAGGCGACCGTTCCCCTGCGACCAGCCATTCCTGAGGCGGCGCAGGATACGATTGGCGAGGATCCCTACCTCTATGAAAAAATCACGGAAGCCTACCTGGCCTTGCGGTATGGCTTTATCGAGGGCTTTTACTACCGGGAAGAGGGCAGCAACGACCTGTACAGGTACCTCAACGGCGCGCTGACGGAGAGCGAGCCGCCCAACCCGTTGCAGGAACCGGTCATCATCGTTCCAGCCGGATATTTTGAATGGCATGCAGCCCGGCGCACGGGTCGATAAAACATAAGGTTTGGAACGCGACCTCAGGAATCCTTTGGACGCTTGCGCTCCTTCTGCGTCCGGCTATTTGCCGTGTGCGTATGAACCCGGACCGTAATCCCTTTGTGTTTCACTACAGGCGGGCTATACTGTGGCCATGAAGTGCATGGATTGAGTTCGGATGAAAAAGATTGTCATTATTTTAGTGGTAGTGTTGGTGGCGTGGTTGGCCTGGGACTATTGGGAACAGGGCCAGACCAGTATCCTCGGACGCCAGGATTTCAGGGGGTTAGTCTCTCGCAATGCTGATCGGGGGGATGCTGATGCGGGGCCCCGGCGGACTGCTGCGGGCGAAGAGCGCGAGGAGGAAATCCGTGCGGAGGAGATTTCCCGTTCGCTACAGCGCATGGTTGACCAGCTTGCGGGGTCGCTAGCAGACGGCCCTGTAAATTATCAGTCCGAACTGGCGGCCATGCGACGCACCATCGCGCAGGACCAGCAACGCGGTTGGCTCACACCCGCCCAGGCTGAACTTGCCCGACGGGTTGTCGGGCGTTTGCAGCTGCTCAACTCGTTGCGGCAGCAGCAGGATCAATCGTATACCTCCACCGCCGAACAACCGATCCGCACGCTTGGCCATCCAGCCGCCGCCCAGAATCGTCGAGCCGCCCAATTAGAGCAGTTAGAACACAACTGGCAGGAAACAATCAATACACACGCACCCGTTATCAGGCGGGAAATTCAGCAATTGAGGGCGTCCTGACTGTGGCGCAACCGGAGAACGGAATTATATGACTACTATTCGCACTCGCTTTGCACCGAGCCCCACGGGGAACGTACATATCGGCAACATGCGCGTGGCCCTTTACAATTGGCTCTACGCGCGACATAACCGCGGCCAGTTCCTGATGCGCATGGAAGATACGGACCGCGAACGCTCCACCCCGGCAGCGGTGCAAACCGTGTTGGACGCCCTTGAGTGGCTCGGGTTGACACCTGATGAACCGCCCGTTTACCAATCGCAACGACGAACCGCCCATTTAGAAGCCGCTGCACAATTACTTGAAGCGGGGCAGGCCTACAAGCAGGATAAAGGCGACACCGGCAAAGGCGAAGCAATTGTCTTCCGGATGCCGGGGACAGACATTACGTTTACCGATCAGGTCAAAGGGGCGCTTCACAAGGCAGCCCAGGACATGCAGGATTTTGTGATTGTTCGCTCTGACGGCTCGCCGGTTTTCCATCTGGCCAACGTGGTCGATGATATCTTCATGAACGTGACCCACGTAATCCGGGGTGACGACCACACGGAAAACACCTTTCGCCATATCGCGTTATATCAGGCACTGAACGCCCCTGTCCCGGTATTTGCGCACCTGCCGATGATTGTAAATGCGCAGGGCAAACCCTATTCCAAGCGCGATGGCGACGCCTTTGTGGGCGACTTTCGCACCAACGGTTATCTGCCCGCAGCCTTGCTGAATTACTTGGCGCTGCTAGGTTGGTCACCCGGTGATGATCGTGAGGTGCTCACACCCGATGAATTGATCGCCGCGTTTAGCCTCGAACGCGTTCAATCTTCGGCCGCCCAGTTTGATCAACGCAAATTTGAGTGGGTCAATGGCGAACACCTGCGACAACTTCCACAATCCATGCACCGCGAACAATATATCCAAGCCATCCCGCAGGCGGGCAATAACCCCGCCTACTTGGATGCCGTCATTGCGGCCATGGAAGATCGCGTCAAGAAGTGGTCCGATATACCGGTGATGGCGGGTTTTTTCTTCACCGAGGATTACCCCTGTGACGAAAAAGCGGTCAACAAGCGACTGCGCAAACCCGGTGCGTTGGACTTGCTGGCCGCGCTGCACACGGCCTTTGCGAAGTGCACACCGTTCACCGAAGAATCGACGGAGGCCACCTTGCGCGACTTGGCGGACGCGCGCGGGGTGAAACCAGCGGATTTGATTCATCCAACCAGAATCGCTGTGTCGGGACTACCGTTTGGTCCCAGTCTTTTTAAGATGCTGGCGGTGCTGGGCCGTGACCGGGTCACACAACGAATCGAGCGCACGCTCAACACCATTAAACCCCAGGAGGATTCGAATGCCCCCCAATAAGCGCCCCAACCCGCTCATCGATAAAGCGCCCGGCTTACAGCGCGTACGCCACCTGCTGGCTGTTTCCAGCTGTAAAGGCGGCGTGGGCAAGTCCACCGTAGCCGTCAATCTGGCCTACGCACTACACGGACAGGGCATGAAGGTGGGCTTATTCGATGCCGACGTTTACGGCCCCAGCCTGCCGACTATTGTCCGTCCCCGTTCGACCGACCTGTTCAGTCGCAACGAGTTGATTGTACCGCTGGAAGCGGAAGGGGTTAAGTTGATGTCGTTCGGATTTGTGCCCACCGCCCCCGGCAGCAGCGGGGCGGCAATCATGCGCGGCCCGATGGTTACCCAAGTCATCAATCAATTGCTGACCGGCACCGACTGGGGGGAATTGGATTATCTCGTGATCGACATGCCGCCCGGAACCGGGGACATCCAACTGACGCTAACCCAGCTGATTCCGCTGACGGCTGCTATCATTGTCACCACCCCTCAGGAATTAAGTTTTGTCGACGTGGTCAAGGGGATCCAGATGTTCCAGAAACTGAAGGTTCCGACCATTGCCGTGGTGGAAAACATGGCCTTCTACGAATGTGGACAATGCGGGCATCGCGACTATTTATTTGGTCCGGGCGTCCGTAATCGCATCGTAGAACAATTTGGCATCCATAATGCCTTTGAAATACCACTTTGGTCCGCCTTATCGCAATCCGGCGACGCGGGCCGACCGGTTCTACTGGAGCAGCCGGACCACGTCGTGTCCCAAACCTTTGTGGCATTAGCCAGAGCCGCTGACGAAGAGATCAATCGTTTACAGACCGGTGGGGCCAACCCTATCGCTCGCTTTGTCATTGGGCGCGGGGTGGTACTGACTTGGCCGGATGGTCGCGAGCAGGACATTGATCCCGCCACCCTCCGCCGCCGTTGCCAATGTGCGCGCTGCATCGACGAAAACACCGGCCAACCCCTACTGGACCCTGAATCCGTGCCCGACGATATTTACCCGACGGAGCTGCACCCCATGGGCAATTACGCCGTCGCCGTTCAGTGGAGCGACGGCCACGATGCCTCCATCTATCCGTATGACTTTCTAGCCACTCTGGCCGCGCCTGCCGTGGGCTAGCGCGCCGAACCGCGCCAATGCAGCTTTTGCCGCAGGACGGCAAAGTAGAGATGATCGGGGAGTTGCACAAACAAGGCGTGGTGCGGATAGCGGTTGATCTCCAGCACATCTTCGCGTTGCAACACAAATTCGTCCTGGCCGTCAGCGGACAACAGGGGACATTTTTCACTGGGTAACTGCAGTATATTAACCCGAATGGTACAGGTATCCGGCAAAACCAACGGGCGCGCACTGAGCGAATGCGGACAGATTACATTCATGTTGAACACGGGTGCCGTTGGCATCACGATCGGACCGCCCGACGACAACGCGTGACCGGTGCTCCCGGTCGGTGTGGAAACGATGAGTCCGTCACATAGATATTCAGCCACTTCGTCACCGTCAACCGTCAGCCCCAGCGTCATGGCCCGTGAGGATTGCCCCCAGCCCACGACGATGTCATTCAACGCCATTGTTTGCGCCACTATGTTTCCTGCGCGATAAACGCGTCCCCCCAGCATGGTACGGGCGGACAGGGCAAATGTATCAGCGGCCAAGGCCCCTATTGCGGCTTCCACCTCACACTGCGGCACATGGGTCATAAAGCCTAAACTGCCCAAGTTTACGCCGAGCACCGGTTTGGCGGCCTCGGCCAATATCCGTACGGTATGCAACATGGTCCCGTCGCCACCCAGCGTCAGCACGCCATCGACGATATCCGTGAATTCCGGGAGCGTGAGAGATCTGGCAGAAGGCAGCAGGGTCCGGGTCTCATCGCACACCACTAATTCCAAATTCAAACGTGCCGCTTCCGTCGCCACCCGCTGCAACACGTCGCCCGCCTGCGGCTTACCACAGTTGGCTATCACCCCGATACACTTCATGGCGTCCTCCAATAGGCTAGGTATTCAATATTACCGGCCGGTCCCTTCAGTGGTGACTCACACTGTCCTAGCCAGTGCAGGCCACACGCCCGTTCTCCAAACTCCTTTACGGCCGCCACCACAGCGGATCTTACCTCCGCATCGCGCACTACGCCTCCCCTGCAAACATCCGCGCGGCGGGCCTCAAACTGCGGCTTGATCAACGTCACGATTTGTCCGTTCCGGACACAGCTGTTTGTAATCGCGGGCAGTATCTTCGTCAAGGAGATGAACGAAACATCGCACACCGCCACTTGCGGCTGCTCCGGGAAAAAATCCGGCGGCAATGCGCGGGCATTGCACCCCTCATAGACCACTACGCGCGGATCATTGCGCAGTTTCCAGTGCAGCTGCCCTTTCCCCACATCCACGGCATACACGCGGCGCGCACCTTTCTGTAAGAGACAATCCGTGAACCCGCCGGTCGACGCCCCAACATCCAGACACACACAATCGTCCACCACCAGCGGAAACGCGTCAAATGCCGCCGCCAGTTTTTCGCCACCGCGCCCCACATAAGGCGGCGGGGTCGCAAGGTCCAGCGCCGCATCAACAGGAAACCGGTGCCCCGGTTTGGTGGCCAGCTGACCGTCAACCGAAACGGATCCCGCGCGAATAACCTGCTGCGCTTTTTCGCGGCTTTCCACCAGTTGCTTATCCACCAGCAGCTGATCGAGCCGCGCGCGTTGGACCGTTGTATTCACCGCTGCAGCGAGTCGAAGTCCGGCATGGCTTCCGGCACGATGGGGATATCCAGTGTGGCGTCAGCGCGCCGCACCTGCATGATGACCGGGGTGGCTGTGGTATGCTGAAAAATTGCCCGCCGCACATCGAGTGGCGAAGCAATGGGCCGCTGATTGATTCGCGTGATGATATCCCCACGCTGTAAACCAGCGGTTTCCGCCGGGCTATCACGAAAGACTTCATCGACGACCACACCCTCGCCTACCGGTTGCATGAGAATACCAATCCACGGATGGGCAATCTCGCCGGCCGCCATCAACGCGGCCGCCACCCGCATCGCCAGGTTACCCGGTACCGCAAAACCAATACCGACATTACCCGTCGCCCCGCGGCCGCCCCCGCGATGAATGGCGGCATTGATACCCACCATACGCCCGTCGGCATCCACCAAAGGTCCACCACTGTTTCCGGGATTAATGGGGGCCTGCGTCTGGATAAAATCCTCGTACGGCAACATGCCGATGACGCGACCCTTCTGACTGACGATTCCCATCGTTACGGTACTGTGCAGATTATAGGGCGAACCAATGGCAATCACGACTTCCCCCACCCTCACCTCGTCCGAATTACCGAATTCGATCGGCACAAACAGCGCATCAGCATCCGCCTTAATGCGTACCACCGCCAAATCCGTATGGGGATCGCTCCCGATCAGTTCCGCGCGATACGTGGTGCCGTCATCCAGTACCACTTCTATTTGCTGCGCGTGGTCGACCACATGGTTGCTGGTCAGCACATAGCCGTCCGTCGAAATAATCACCCCGGATCCCTGTCCCTCAGTACGCTCCGGAATGCGATACAATTGGCCAAAAAAGAAATCCCGCCCAAGATGATAGCGCACGGCCTCGGTCCGAATCACCACCACCGATGGCAACACCTGCTCCACCACATCGGCAATATGGTCCCCAAACGCCCGTAACGGGTTGACGGGCAGCTCGGCACCCACCACGGCGGGCCACCCGAAGAGACTCCATAGGGCCACCCAGCATACATTGACCACACCAAATTTTTTCATCATAAAGGACATAACCCCGCTCCTTCCTTTGCGGGCCATACAGCAGTTCAACCCATGGGGATAGTGTCACAAAACAGGCACGATTCACACAAAATCTTTGCCCGGTGCTTGACGCCATCGGCGCAACAGGTATAGTCGCGTCTGTATCCCGCAGCCAGCGTAGCTCAGTTGGTAGAGCAGCTCACTCGTAATGAGCAGGTCATCGGTTCGAGTCCGATCGCTGGCTCCATGAAGAACGGCTCCTTTCCAAATGCGTATGGGTGGTGTATGGTATGCCATACGGAGGGATAACGATGAATATCAGTTTTCGTAGCATGGCAGGTATCATCTTGGCGGGGCTATTCCTAGCCCTGCCCTCCCCTGTCCCCGCCAACTCCTTTATGGGCGCGGGTGGCCTGCATGGGGCCGGCTGGCGGCCGGATGGGCGCGGAGGGTATATTGGCACCGGTTCAAACCATGGGGCCGGCTGGAGGTCTGATGGGCACGGAGGCTACATCGGAACAGGAACCAACCACGGCCGGGGCTGGCGCTCGGATGGCCGGGGCGGCTTTATCGGTACGGGCAAAAATCATGGACGGACATGGCGCTCGGACGGCAGGGGCGGCTTCACGGGTGGCGGCGAAAATCACGGACAAGGCTGGCGAACCGACGGTCGGGGCGGCTATATCGGCACGGGACAGAACCATGGTCAGCACTGGCGACGACAATAGGGCCGGGTTGTGACGGGGACGACTACACCTTGCTCAATTCATGCGCCAAATCGTGAAATTCGACACGCCCGCAAATCCCACCCACACGGCGTATGGGATCACCAGAAAGGCGGCCAATCGGTCAACCAAGCAATTAGTCCCAGCCACTTTCGCATCGCGCCACCTCCAAACCCTGCGCTACTTCCGCATCATTCGGATCAAGGGCATTTAGTTTTCGCCACGCAATGCTGACTTGGATGTCGCTGTCGGCATAAGGGCGGGCCCCGTCGATCTGTATTTCATTCAAACAAGCGGAGTGAATGTTGGTGAAGCCCACCTTTTCGTGGCACTTTAGTGAGGCTGGACCGGAGCACTCTGCGTAGGCAGCGGTAAACCCGAGTCGGGCGGCTTGGGTGATCGCCTGCTTCAGGAGTCGGGTCCCAATTCCACGGCCTTCATACCCCGGCGCGACACCGAGGGCGACTATATGCAAACATCTTTCCCCCTTGGCCGCTATTCTATCCATGCAGGGTCCCCGAATCTCCCCCAGCAAGCGCATCATGGCGTTCATCTTCTTCTGATCCTCATCTATCAGACCGCCCGGCAAGGTCGGCATTACATCCGCCGCAATGTCGTCGCATGCGATAAACCCAGCCATCCGGCCCGCTTGGGATCCGTCCTTGGCCACCCAGCAAAGCCCCTTCTCAACCGGATTGTTTTCCCGCTCGGCGTGCATCTGGCGGGCAATAGCAATCATCCGCTCCTTATTAATCCCGAAATACCGGGTCAGCGGCTCCCGATCAAAAAAAAGGTCGGCATAAAGACCAAGCAACAGTTCCGTTTCACCAGAGCACACGGGTTCTATCGCAATATGGTCATTCGTCTTACTCTCGGTTTTTCCAACTTCCGCTTTATTCATGGTCACTCTCCATTCTCACGGGTTAATCAAACCGGGACCGCTAGTCGTGGTATGCGCAAGCGTTTACGGGCGGTTTCCCCGGGTAACAGGTTGTTATGGCGTTGCGGCGGGATATCCCGCGGTCCGGTCTCTTCCCCGCGCGCCAAGTCAAGTGCCGGACCAAGCTGCACTTTGTGTTTGCCCAGACGTTTATTGATTACATCCATCGCCTGCGCAACACGATTCATCGCGTCTATCCGTACCGGATCTTCGAACAATTCGTACTGGATACCGCGATCTTCCTGCAACTTGCCCAAGGCGATCATCGTGGTGCGATAAGCCTCGCCGGGTTGGTACAACTCATCGAACAACGTCCGCACCACCGGTAGCACTTCCTGGGTGGCGGAGGTCGGACGACTTAGCCTGGCCTCCATCCCTTGTTGCATAAAACCTTTGGTCCGCAAGGCTACCGTAATAACGCGGGTGCTCAGTTTGTACCGCCGCAATTTGGCAAAGGCGTTCTCTAGGTTGCGTATCAGTTTGGCATAAACAAAGGCGCGATCGGCAGATGGCGCTGTGAACGTTTTGCACTTGCTAATGGTCGTGTAGCTGGTCTTTTCCTCGGGATTAACCGCATATATAGATTCCCCGCGCAATTCATGCCAGATTTCGCGACCCGGCTTACCCAGCAGCTGGCTAATCCATGCTTCCGAACGCTGCACCACATCCCAAGCGGTGCGCAAACCGTACTGCTGCAGCAACTGCACAGTGTTGCGCCCGAATCCCCATACATCGCTGAGCAAAATACGCGGTATAAATAAATGCAGGTGGTATCCGGCTACGGGGGTAAATCCATACGGTTTCCGGAATTTTGAGGCCAGTTTGGCAATTGATTTAGACGGCCCCAACCCGACCGATACACCAATATCAAGTTCCCGCCGAATGGTCGCCTGCATTTCCCGGGCAATGGCCTCGTACGAACCATGGAAAACCCGTCGCAACCCGCTCAGATCTACAAAACCCTCATCAATCGAGTGTTCCTCAACCATCGGCGTATAGCGCCGCATAATTTCGAACATGCGCTTGGAGTAGAGGCTGTACAGCTCATAGTCGCTCGGCACTACCACCAGTTCAGGGCACATCCGCTGCGCTTCCCAAAGGGCGACCCCCCGTTTAATTCCGAGCGCCTTTGCCTCGTAGCTGGCACAGGCGATAATACCGCGTTCCTGGCCGGTCACTACCGGGCACCCTTTCCACTCCGGGTGCACGGACTGTTCAACGGAAGTAAAAAAAGCGTCGCCGTCCACATGCGCGATGGCGCGGGGATAACCCGACAACGTTAACGGCCTCGACGATGAAGAAGCGGAAGACATGTGTGTCCCTTACACGCCATGGTTTAGCGGCAGTAGGGTTCGATCGGCCGCAATTCCGTTGAAGCCGACAACGCACGGTCGCGGTCGGCGGCGGAGGTAAAGAGATAGACGGCATAGCCGCCGTGGCCCCCGCCACAATATTTACAGGCTCGAGTCCCGTCCCAGGTCGGTAAGGGCACCATGCCCTCGTCGCATTGCACTTGATAGTAGCGGTCAATGCCCGCAGCCAGTTGATCCAAGTCGCCCCGCAATACACCCTCGCGCGCCAGCGCGCCCGACTCCGCTATGCGATCATAGTCTCGCGACAAATCCCGCAAGGCTGGCGTATCGTGAGGTGTACCCGTCCAATACAGGGCCAGCAGCCCTTGCAGGATATCCCCGTTACGCTTGAAGTCCAGTACGGGGCGCGGCCCGCTGCGCCACACGCAGAGTCCGGACTCGGAAATCACAGCGGGATCCTGCCAACCGACACCCAGTTGCAGCTCCGCGTCTACCCCTTCCTTGCCGTTTAACAAAGCCCACGCACCACTCCCGCCCAATCCTGCGTTGCGCTCGTAGGGCCAGTCCCTCAGCGAGACCAAGGGACTGATGGCACAATTCACCACGTAGGCACCCGGGCGGGCAAAGGCCGGCACATCCAACCAGCCGCCCGCAAAATCAACGCGCAACGGGGCCTCTTGTGGTGCTTGCACCCAGCGGACAATCGAGGAGGAGGAAACGGGATCAAAGCGTGGCGGCGTTTTGGGCAACACATGATAGGTGACCCTCAGCTCGGCACATAACGCCCGCTTGACATCGCCGTACTGGTCATCAGCGGTAACGGCCAACACGTCTGGACGTATGCGCCGGAAATGGGTCTCGAAATCCAACCCAGGCGTCAGGTCCTCCCCGCACACCACTTCGTCAACCATACGTAAACTGGTCAAGAGGGCGGCTTTGTGTTGATCGGGCAAGGAGGACTTGCGCTTTTTATGCCGCCACAGGACATCCTGCGACGCAAAACACACCACCAAGTGATCCCCTAGCGCGCGGGCCTCCTCGAAGAACTGGACGTGACCGGCGTGCAACAGATCGTAACAGCCACTGACAAAAATAGTTTTCATATGAATCCTTGGGGAACGCTACCGCCTTTCACTTCCGGGTACAATCATTTTCCCTATATCCCCCATCGAAAAAGGCCCATTCCACACGAAGGTGAAATGGGCCAATCCGTACAGGCCAACCTGATTTTAAGGTCTAGCTGACCAAACGATCAAGCTATGACGCTCAGGCTTTGGCTGCGGCGTAGCGCTCGGCCACCTTGGACCAGTTTACCGTGTTCCACCAAGCTTCGATATAATCCGGCCGCCGATTCTGATAATTGAGATAATAGGCGTGCTCCCAAACGTCAACACCCAGAATGGGTGTGCCCGTTACGGCGGCTACACCTTTCATCAAAGGGTTGTCCTGATTGGGCGTTGATGAAACGACCAGCTTGCCACTGTCGTCCACACTCAACCACGCCCAACCGGAACCGAATTGATTCGCACCTGCGCTCGCCAATGCCGATTTGAAGGCATCGAAACCGCCCAGGTCACTTTCGATCGCTGCCGCCAGCGGCCCCTCCGGTGCGCCACCAGCGCCAGGCCCCATGATTTGCCAGAAGAGGCTGTGGTTATAATGACCGCCCCCATTATTGCGGACAGCCGTCCGGATGTCCTCCGGCACCGCCCCCAGATCGGCCAACAAGGTTTCGATCGGCTTATCCGCCAACTCAGGATACTTTTCCAACGCGCCATTGAGCTTGGTCACGTAGGTTGCGTGATGCTTGTCATGATGGATTTCCATCGTACGCGCATCGATGTGAGGTTCTAATGCTGCCTTATCATAAGGCAGGTCCGGTACGGTATGTGCCATGGTTAACTCCTTTTTTTTGTGATCACAATTTCCAACGGGCAGCCGTACGCCACCCTCTATATAGTAATCGAACAATACGGCTTGTCATTACAAACATTTTTCAGCCTTTTGGGCGTGGACGTAGCGCAGTGTGCACAATTGGTATTGTCCAAGGCGTCAGAATGGGGTTACATAGGGCCATGCAAGAATATGGAAACAATCTTTTTTCGAATTTAGCCTTTGTCAGTGCCTTTTTTGGCTGGCTGGTCGCCCAGGCCCTGAAGTTCATTTTCCACCTTGTGAAAAAACGTGAGCTCGATTTCGGTGTATTTGTAAGCACGGGGGGTATGCCGAGCTCGCATTCGGCCATGGTAACCGCATTGGCGACTTCGGTGGGCATTACGGCGGGATTTGGACATCCCTTGTTTGCCCTGGCACTTGGATTTTCACTGGTGGTAATGTTTGATGCCCAAAGCTTTAGACAGGCCGCCGGGCAACAAGCCCGCCTATTGAACCAAATTGTCGCTGAATTGTTCAAGGAACACCATTTTTCCGAAAAGAAGCTGGTTGAGCTGCTGGGCCATACGCGCTATGAAGTTTTTTTTGGTATGTTGCTGGGTATCGTGATCGCCTTGTTGGTCCACGGCCTTTAATCACCAACAAGGGTATGGCCTTTATTTATGGGCCTTTTAGTTTTTTCCTGTTGCCTTTTAACGGATTTTCGCTATGCTTGCCCTCGAATTGACTTGGCCGTTGCGGATGAACCGCCCGGCGACAGTGTCAATGGGAAATGGAAGGAAAGGAAATACCCATGGCGAAACCGAAGACCAAAACCCAGATCATCGCTGAATTGGCTGAAGCCGGCGACATTACGAAAAAGCAGGCGGCGGCTATTTTAGAGAACCTGGTGGCCCAAGCCTACAAAGGGGCCAAAGACGGCTTTACCATTCCGGGCATTGGTAAATTGGTTGTCGTGAAGCGGAAAGCCCGCATGGGCCGTAATCCGGCAACCGGCGAATCCATCAAGATTCCTGCCAAGAAGGTGCTCAAGTTCCGTATTGCCAAGGCGGCTAAAGACGCCATCCTGTAAAGGTTGATACGGTTAGAAAAGAAATCGCGGCCGCAGGGCCGCGATTTTTTTTGGCATAACGGCCCGCACCGTGTTATGAACCGCCACACGCATGAAGCAGAAACGCATTAGTGAATGTATCGCCACCGCGCGCCGACCATTGCTTTCCTACGAATTCTTTCCACCGAAAAGCGACGCGGGGATGAACACGTTGCGGCAGGTCGCAGAATCACTACTGCCGACCAAGCCCGACTTTGTAACCGTCACCTACGGCGCAGGCGGCACGACGCGGTCGCGCACGCTTGAGGTCTGCGACCTGTTGATGTCGATGGGCTTTGACCCGGTCATGCACCATCTGACCTGTGTGGGTGCCACCCGCACCGACCTGGAAGCGACGGTCGACCGCCTCCATGCCCACGGGCTGCGTAACATCATGGCGCTGCGCGGTGATCCTCCGCATGGGGATTCACGGTTTCGGCGGCCGGTCAATGGGCTGGCGCATGCGGTGGAACTGGTCCGTTTGATTAAGCAGCGTCATCCCGATATCTGCTGCGGGGTGGCCGGTTACCCGGAAGTGCATCAGGAGGCCCTATCGCCGGAATCCGACCTTCTGTACCTTAAGGATAAGACTGAGGCCGGCGGCGCCTTTGTGACCACACAGCTGTTCTATGATAACACCGCTTATTTCCGCTTTGAAAAGCAATGCCGTGACTGGGGAATCCGCGTACCCATTATTCCGGGTTTGTTACCGCCCAATTCATTGGGTCAGTTGCAGCGTATGGCTGGATTATGCCGCGCCTCCCTGCCCACGGCGCTTATCCGCGCCCTCCAAGAGGCAGGCGACGATACGGCGCGTGCTGAACAAGTCGGCCTGGAATGGACCATGGGACAGATCGAGGAACTTTTGGCACGGGGGGTGCCGGGGGTCCATCTGTATATCCTCAACCGCGCAAATTTTGCTTTAGCTCCCGCGCTACGCAAGTGCTTTCAGCGCTGATCACCGTGCGTTGAAATCCATTGAGGTAGCTGCGCAACGGCGAGCGAAGAAATGCAGGTTAACGCTGACCGGCCAGCGAACGCTCGATCAGCACGCTCAACTGCTGCCACCAATCCGTCAGCGCCCACCAGGTATCTTCGCCAATGCCGACCAGCAGTCCAAACACCACCGCCATGAAAAAGGCACGGCCCGACCGGGCGCATAGCCAGTATAAACTGTAGCCGGGGACGAACAGGCACAGCGCGCCGGCAAACCAATCATCATCAAACGCCAAGCCTATGATCACCAAGTGCAAGCCGATGGCCACACAGGGACCATACGCGGTAAACTGCGGCGGCCACGCATACCATCCACCGTAACGCCCCGCCGCCATACCGACTCCAATCACAATGAACAGCAGCCAAGCACACACCGTCGACCGCCACGGGGATATGGACTGTTCACGGCCCGGATTGATCTTACGCGGAGGTGTGGGCTTGGCCTTACCGGTCGCTGGCTGCGTGGGCTTCTCGTCAGCCGCCACCGGCACAGTCGGCCGTTGCAAGCGCAAACCGGAACCGCGCTGCGCTGAGGACGCACTTTGCCGGTCGTCCGTCATCGATTAGTCTGCGGGAAAAGAATCAAAATATCCGTACCTTGGCGGTTACGTGTTTGGTATAGGCACGTACCCTGTAAGTGCCGCACCGTTCGGTATACGGCGCTCAACCCTAAATCATGGTGGTCATTTACCGCACAACGCGCAAACGGACAGAAGCATTCCGCCCATTCCTCGTCATTCAGGCTTTTTCCATCATCGGTGACGCGGAGCGCAGCATACGGGCCCGGTGTCAGTTCCAATTCTGCTCCCAGCGCAGCGGACGTCAGATTTACCGTGCCCACCCTAATGATTAATTGATGTTGGTCGCTGGTTGCCGTAATCGCTCGCACACAAAGATCACGAATCAAATGATAGATAGCTTCCTGTGGTGCGAATAAATACACGGGGTCGGCATCGGACTCAATGTGGATCGACGGAACCAGCAAGGCCCCCACTTCCTCCAATAGTGTGTGCACCACCTCGGATACCAGTGCGGCCAAATCCATTTCGACCGACTGACCCTCTAAACCATGGCATAAGCGCACCAATTCGCGGTGCAAATAACACAATTCCTCGGTGGCCTCTCCCATTTTTTCCACGATACCCCTACCCGGAGATGTATCGGGCAACACGCTCTGCAAAAGACGAGGATACTCGCTTATAGGCATGATGAGGTTGGCGAGCGCGTGCGAAATAGCCCGCAGCGTCAAGCAATTGCGCGAGAAATACGGATCCTCCAATGCCTCACAATAGGCCTGCCGATACGTGCACGCAGCGTTGACCACAAAGGCGTCAGTAAAACACCCCTTTGCCACTGTTTCCGACTGAATCACCACACTCATCACGAATAAATATAAGCCTACCGCTGGATATAGCATAAATTATTCCATACTTTGCGGCAATGAGGAAAAAATATGAAGCGAGCTATCACAGATGCTTCACATAACGCGTAAAGCAGTGGGAAAATGACGAAGCACAGAAATCGGACATGTCGCGCTGTACCCGGCGCGGAGCGGCCCTGATGTCCCATTTCTGCGAATGTCTCGCAAAAATGGATGGGGTGCTGTCCGTGGTGCTCGGGGCGGGAGTCGAACCCGCACGACCTAATCGGTCACTAGGCCCTCAACCTAGCGCGTCTGCCATTCCGCCACCCGAGCGCGTGGCACCCACACAACTTAGCGCATACTACCAACTACAGCTGCTGACGCAAGATTTTCCGCCATATTTACATCACGTGGGATCAATAAGAATGTTCTGGTGCCGGGAACCGACGGCCTTCGACGTCGTCTTTATAGGCGGCAAACGCCTGCCGCATCGTGTCCCCCACCTCGGCATAGCGCTTAACGAAGCGTGGCGTGGCCGCAGACGGCGTAAGCCCCAGACAGTCGTGAACCACCAGCACCTGCCCATCGCAGTCCGGACCGGCCCCGATGCCGATGGTGGGTACCTTCACCGTCCGCGTGATTTCAGCCGCCAAGGGTGCCGGTATTCCCTCCAGTACTAAACAAAAAATACCGGCTTCGGTCAGCGCCACGGCATCGGCCACCAACGCGCGGGCGGATTCTGCGGACCGTCCTTGCACCTTGTATCCCCCCATGGCGCGCACGCTCTGCGGTGTCAAACCGATGTGACCCATCACCGGTATCCCGTTGGCCACCAAGTGCCGGACCGTTTCGGCCCGTATGGCGCCCCCTTCTATTTTGACCGCAGCGGCTCCGCCGACTTTGAGCAAGCGCCCGGCATGGGCTACGGCCTGGCTTTTGGAGACTTGGAAGGACAAGAACGGCATATCCGCCACCACCAACGCCTGGCGCACCCCGCGTACCACGGCCTGCGTATGGTGGCACATGTCTTCCATGGTCACAGGCAAAGTGCTTTCATAGCCCAGTACCGTCATGCCCAACGAGTCGCCGACCAAAATGATCGGGATGCCAGCTTCATCCATATAGCGCGCGGTCGTGGCATCATACGCCGTCAGTACGGCAATCGGCGCGACCCCTTTCTGCTTGCGAATGCGCGACACAGTCCAACAACCTTTGGCTTTGTTCGGCGTAGCAGCTAGGTCAGGACGCGTCATATTTCACCTACTCGAGCTTAGCTCGAACCGTGTCGGCTAGCTCGTCGATGGTACCGGCTACCGGCACACCGGCGGCCCCGAAGGCCTTGATCTTGGATTCCGCGGTACCGGCGTTGCCGGACACAATGGCACCGGCATGCCCCATACGCTTGCCTTCCGGGGCGGTCTGGCCCACCACATACGCGAATACGGGCTTGCGGATATGGTCTTGAATAAAGGCCGCCGTGCGTTCCTCCTCGTCGCCCCCGATCTCGCCGACCAACACCACGGCGTCGGTTTCGTCGTCGTCCTCGAACAACGGCAGCAAATCACGGAAACTGGATCCGACGATGGGGTCCCCGCCGATCCCGATGCAGGTCGACTGGCCGATACCCCGTGTGGTCAGCGCGTGGACGATCTCGTACGTCAAGGTGCCGCTGCGGGAAATCACGCCCACCCGGCCCGGCTCATGAATGGCGCCGGGCATGATGCCGATCTTGGCTTTGCCGGGTGAGATAATGCCGGGACAATTGGGCCCGATCAGGCGCGCACCTTGCGCCGCCACCTGATGATAAACGGTCACCATGTCCAACACCGGAATGCCCTCGGTGATGCAGACCACCAACCCGATCCCGGCCTCCACCGCCTCGCTGACAGCGGCCGCCGCAAATCTGGCCGGAACATAAATCACCGACGCGGTCGCCCCGGTCTCGCCCACCGCTTCCTGGACACTATTGAAGACGGGCAGTCCGTCATCCGTCAGTTGCCCGCCCTTGCCCGGCGTCACGCCGCCGACTATTTGCGTGCCGTAGTCGAGCATTTGCCGGGTATGAAACGCGCCATCGCGCCCGGTGATTCCTTGCACCAATACCTTGGTCGATTTATCCAACAGAATACTCATTATTTGGCCTCCTTTGCGCAGGTGATGGCTTGTTTAACCGCCGCCTCGAAGGTATCGGCCGTCAATAACGGTGTGTCGGTCAAGAGTTGGCGTCCTTCCTCCGCGTTGGTTCCGCTGAGCCGGATCACCACCGGCCGGTTGATTTCAATTCGTTTGTAAGACTCCAGAATCCCGTGCGCAATATCGTCGCAACGGGTAATGCCGCCGAAAATATTGATCAGGATGGCTTTCACCCGCGGGTTTTGCAGCAGCAGTTGAAAGGCGTGTACGACTTTGTCGGGATTTGAGCTGCCTCCCACATCCAGAAAGTTGGCTGGCGCACCGCCAAACAGCTGAATCATATCCATTGTCGCCATAGCCAACCCCGCGCCATTGACCATGCAGCCAATATCGCCGTCAAGCTGAACAAAACTCAACCCTTTCTCTTTCGCCTCCAGCTCGTTGACATCTTCTTCATCAAGATCACGTAAGGCTGCAACTTCCGGCTGGCGATACAAGGCATTATCGTCAAAATTAACTTTGCCGTCCAAGGCCACCACTTCGCCCCGGTCGTTCTGAACCAACGGATTGATTTCGGCTAGTGATGCGTCTTTCTCCCACAGTAAATTGAAGAGCCCCCGCATAGCGTTCAACACGGGTTCCACCGTTTGTTCGTCCCCGAACAGCTGACTGGCGGCCATCCGCGCCTCGGCTTCCGGGAAATCGCGGGAGGTGGCATGGAAGCGGATGATCTTTTCCGGCGTATTGGCCGCTACTTCCTCGATATCCACCCCGCCGGCCGCACTGCAAATAAAGGTGACGCCCTTGACACTACGATCAAGGATCACCCCCAAATACGCCTCGCGGACAATCTCGGCGTGCGATTCCACGACCAGGACTTTCTTAACGGGGATATCCTTGATGGACATACCCAGAATGGCTTCGCCAGCGGTCCGGGCGGCTTCGGCGCCCGTGACCACTTTGATGCCGCCGGCCTTGCCGCGTCCCCCCACGTGTACTTGCGCCTTGACCGCTACCGTGCCGCCAAAGGCCGCCGCCGCTGCCTGTACCTCGTCGGGCGTGGTAGCCACCCGATGCGGCGGCACAGCGATACCGTATTCGCCAAATAATTCCTTGGCTTGATATTCATGAATCTTCATGCCTTCTTTTTTCCTCCCATTTATAGCGTAACATGCAGGAAACCGGCGTCTTCGGCTTCGCGGTGATTGTAAAAGTTTTTGATATCCACCAGCACTGGCGTCCGCATCTTGGCGCGCAAGGCAGTGAGCGATAAAGATCGATACACGTCATGGCCGTTGATCATCACTACGGCGTCCGGGGACTCGATGGTCTCCGGGGTCGCGGTTTTGAGACCAAAGGTTTCCTCGATAAATGCGGAATCAACCAACGGTTCCCATACCCGAATGTCGACATCGTATTCCTGTAAGTAGCGGATCACATCAATCGCCCGGGTATTGCGCAGATCCGGCACGTTCTCCTTGAATGTGAGTCCCAGGACCCAGATCCGCGCATCGCGCGGCAATCGTCCTGCTTGGTTTAACGCCCGTACCGTCAATTCTCCGACATAATTCCCCATGTTGTCGTTAATCCGTCGTCCCGCCAGGATAACTTCGGGATGGTACCCCAGCTGCAAGGCGCGGTGCGTCAAATAGTACGGGTCCACGCCAATGCAGTGTCCACCCACCAGACCAGGATAGTAACGGTGAAAATTCCATTTCGTGGCCGCCGCATCCAAAACCTCGGCGGTCTGCAGGCCCATGCGGGCAAAAATCTTCGAAAATTCGTTCATGAGCGCAATATTGAGATCGCGTTGCACATTTTCGATGACCTTGGCGGCCTCCGCCGTTTTGATCGAGGGTGCACGGTGCACCCCCGCTTCAATGACCTGGCCGTACACTCCGGCAATCCGATCCAGTGCAGCGTCATCATGGCCGCTGACGATCTTCATGATCCGGGTAATGGGCCGCTCCTTGTCACCGGGATTCACGCGTTCCGGGGAATAGCCCAGCTGAAAATCGGCCAGGGTCAATCCCGACTCCTTCATCATGATCGGCAAGCATACGTCTTCCGTAACGCCGGGATAGACCGTGCTTTCGAATACCACGCACATGCCCGGCCGCAAAATCTTGCCTACCGCAGCTGAAGCTTCACGCAGGCAAAGCAAATCCGGTTCGTGACTGTCGTTGATGGGTGACGGCACTGCGATGACGATGAACGTGCAGTCACGGAGATCGTCCATCTTGCTCGTAAACGTCAGTGACACTTGCTGCAAGCCTTCTGCATCGATTTCATTGTTCTTATCGTGACCGGCCTGCAAATTCTCCACCCGTTGCGGGTTCACGTCAAACCCAACCACGGAAAAGTGCGGGGCAAAAGTGACCGCCAGTGGCAAACCGACATACCCCAGCCCCACAATACCGATTTTTTCCATATTGACCTCCTTCATATCGCTCGATAGTAAGCATCGCAGCGAGGGTGTAAACCTAAAACCGCTTGCGCCGCGTCGGTTCCCTTCGTATGGTAGACGGCGTAACGCAAACCCAACCATTCAGGAAAACCGACATGGCGTCCACTCACCCTTTCGTGCACCTGCATTTCCATACGTCCTACAGCTTGTTGGACGGGTTGTGCCAAATAGAAGCCACCATGGATCGCGCCGCTGAGTTAGGCATGACCGCGGTGGCCATGTCTGATCATGGGGTGATGTATGGGATGATCGAGTTCTACAAAGCGGCTAAGGCCAAGGGGATCAAACCCATCATCGGCTGCGAAGCCTATTTGGCCCACGGCAGCATGCACCACAAACAACGGCAACCGGGCCAAACCGGCCAAACCTTTCACCAATTGCTGCTGGCCGAAAACGAGGAAGGCTACCGGAACTTAACCCATCTCATCACACGCGCACACTTGGAAGGATTCTATTACAAACCCCGGATTGACCGAGAATTGCTAGCACAGCATTGCCGGGGCCTGATTGCCACTTCCACCTGCTTTAAAGGGGAAATCCCGCAACGTATCCTGGCCGGCGACATGGACGGGGCACTGGAACTGGCCGGCCTGTACCGGGACATGCTGGGACCGGACAATTTCTTCCTGGAGATACAGGACCACGGCATCCCGGAGCAACGCACCATTCTGCTTGGCTTAATCGAGATACACAAAAAGACAGGTATTCCGCTGGTGGCCACCAACGATGTGCATTACTTGCGCAAAGAACATGCGGAAGCGCATGACGTGATGCTCTGTCTGCAAACCCAGACCGTCATGAGCGACCCCAAACGCATGCGGTATTCCTCCAACGAATTCTACATGAAAAGCGGGGAGGAAATGTGGCAGTTGTTCAAGGAATTCCCCGAAGCCCTGACCAATACCGTCGCCATCGCCGAACGCTGCAATGTGGAATTTGCCCTTAACAAGGACCTGCATTTCCCCTTGTATGATGTGCCCACCGACCAATCGCCGAAGGCCTACTTGGAGGAGCGCATCAAGGAAGGCCTCAAGGAACGCTATCAGATCGAAGACGTCGATAACCCGGCCAATGAGCAGGAAGTCGCAATCAGGAAACGGTATGAACACGAACTTAGCGTGATCGAAACCACCGGGTTCATTAACTATTTCCTCGTGGTCTGGGACTTCATTAACTACGCCCGCCAACACCACATCCCCGTCGGGCCTGGCCGGGGATCCGGGGCCGGTAGCATGGTCGCCTATGCCTTGGGCATCACCGGCATCGACCCCCTGCAGTACAACCTGATTTTCGAACGGTTCCTTAACCCGGAACGGGTATCCCCGCCCGATTTCGACATCGATTTTTGCCAGGCCCGCCGCGAGGAGGTCATCGACTACGTCAAAGAAAAGTATGGTCGCGACACGGTTGCCCAAATCATCACTTTTGGGACTTTGGGTGCCAAAACCGTTATCCGCGATCTGGGCCGGGTGCTGGAGATACCCTTCGCCTACTGTGACCGGTTAGCCAAGATGGTCCCGGAAGATCCCAAGATGACCCTGAAAAAGGCATTGGAAGAAAACCCTGAATTCAAAGCTACGGTCGAGACGGAAGAACAAGCGGCCTTAATCATGAAGTATGCCCGCATACTCGAAGGCAATCCCCGTAATCCCGGCACCCACGCGGCCGGCGTGATCCTGGGCGATGAACCGCTGATCAACCTTATCCCGCTGGCTATGGATAAAGACGAGCAGGTCGTGACCCAGTACGAGATGAAGCCGCTCGAGGAGATCGGCCTGTTGAAGCTCGATTTTCTCGGTTTAAAGACGCTGACCGTGATCCAAGAGGCCGTGGAGCATGTCAAAGAAACCACCGGAGTGGAACTCGATATGGCCCATTTGCCGATGGATGATGAAAAGACTTTTGCCCTCCTCAATCGCGGCGACACCGTGGCCGTGTTCCAAGTGGAAAGTAAGGGCATGCGGGATCTGTTGCGCCGGATCGGGTTGTCGCGCTTCGAGGATTTAATCGCCATGATCGCGCTTTATCGCCCGGGCCCGATGAATATGCTGGATGATTTCATTGCGCGCAAACACGGCAAAGTCGACATTCAATACGATCATCCCCTTTTGGAACCGATCCTGAAGGAGACCTATGGGGTCATGCTCTATCAGGAACAGGTACAGTTTGCGGCCAACTCGCTGGCCGGTTTTAGCTTGGGGCAAGGTGACATCCTGCGGCGGGCCATGGGCAAGAAGAGACCGGAGGAAATGGCGAAACAGCGCGACGCGTTCATACAGGGATGTCAACAGACCAATAAGATCTCGGAGAAAATAGCCGCGCGTATCTTTGACAATATTGAGCGCTTTGCCGGCTACGGCTTTAACAAATCCCACAGCGCCGCCTACGCCATCCTGTCGTATCAAACCGCCTACCTGAAAGCCCACTACCCCGCCTGTTTCATGGCGGCGGTTTGTTCCTGCGACATGAATAACGCCGATAAGCTGCCGGTGTTTATCGCCGAGGCGCAGGAAATGGGGCTCGAAGTCTATCCGCCCAATGTCAACGAGAGCCATGTCCGCTTCAAACCGGAAAACGACGGCATCCGCTTCGGCATGGCCGGCATCAAAAATGTGGGGGTCGGGGCCGTGGAATCCATTATTCGCGAACGCGAAACTCACGGCCCCTTTGAAGGGCTCGTCGATTTCTGTGCTCGCATGGGCGGTCAAAACGTGAATAAGAAGGTCGTGGAAAGCTTGGTCAAAAGCGGGGCTTTTGATTTCACCAAAATGTCGCGGGCACGGCTGTTCAATGGAATCGAGTTTGCCATTCAGCGCGCGGCGGCGGAATTGAAGGATCAGCAGGCCGGTCAAACATCGCTGTTTGATATGTTGGACGCACCGGCGGAGGCCGACGAATCCAAAGCGGTACAATCCGAAGCACTACCGGAAGTGCCGCCTTGGCCCAGTAGCCAGATGCTGGCGGCGGAAAAGGAGTTGCTTGGATTCTACATCTCCGGGCACCCGCTGACCGAACATGCCTGGGCGCTTGAACACTTCAGCTTGGCCCGTTTCAATGACCTGGCCACCCTGCCCGCGCGCACCGTCACCCGGATCGGCGGGCTGGTGACACAACTCAACAAGCGGTTCACCAAGAAGAGCAAGGAGCCTTTCGCCATCTTTCAGCTCGAAACTCTGGAGGGAGCCTTTGAGGTAGTGGCCTTCCCCAACACCTACCGGGAATACGGACTTTACCTGGAGGAAAACGCGCCCGCATTTGTCTGTGGCGAGATACAACACGGTGAGGGCCTCAAAATACATGCGGCTGAAATCTATTCTTTACCGGAAATCCACAAGCATTTCACCCAGCGGGTCAGCCTGCACCTCACCCACGTGCATGTGACCGACGAGTTGATCGGGCAACTCAAGACCATATTGCGCCAGTATCCCGGCGACACGCCTATCACCTGCTGCTTAATCTATCCGGAAGGACAAAAAGTTTTCATTACCGCCGATCGCCTCTACCGGGTGAACCCCTGCGAGGAACTCATTGAAAAGCTGGAACACGTGCTGGGCGAAGACAGCGTCTATCTCGATATCCTGCGCACCCCCTGCAAACGCCCGCAAACCCGCAATGGTGGACGGCGTTGGGGACAGGGAGTTAGGACCTGATCCCATGAACTCAATCGATCACCAACACCAACATCTCTCCCGCCCCCATCCCGCTGCTAAACGCTGGCGAACGCGATTGCTGGGCGCTGCTGCGGTGTGCATAGCCACAACCGTCATCTCGGCAGACCCGGCAACGGCCGGAGAGCCGCGTGCCACCGGTGCTCCCGTGGCGCGTTTGGTTGGTGCGTGGGAATTAGACGGCCCGGTGGTGGTGGTGTGGCCTGCCCGGATTTCGGGACGACGTAACCTCACCCCCCTCTACACAACGTTACTCAGCCCGCTGCCACCCACGATCGATGTCGCTTTGGTGGCGACGCGTCCACCCAGTGCGCGTGACATGGATGCGCTTGGCCGCCCCGCCCGCTACTTACCCACGCCGACGGTTCAGGATGTCTTGATTCAGGACTGGTCCGGCTGGGCAGGCATCGACAAAGAGGGACGACTATTACGGGTGCTGCCGGACCAGGCCGCTGATCGATTTACCGGCCGGGAGCGACGCCGCGCCCAGGACGATCATGCCGCCGGTCAAGCGGTGGCGGACAACCTGTATGGGCGCCGACATGACCTGCCATTGGTCATGACCGGCACGCAACTCGCACATAATGGGGGGGAACTGGCCTTGGTCTCCAACCGCGTCATCCACCAAAACGAACACTTGTCACTGGACGCCATCAAGCAAACGCTGCGGCAAAACACGGGACTTGAGCAGATCATCTTCCTGCCGGTTCCGCCCAACAAGGAGGATGGCGAGATCACCGGACTGGTTCGCTTTGTCGGGCCAACGCAGTTGCTAGTAGCCGCTCCAGCCGCAGATCAAGATCAAACGAGTGAGGCGTATTTCGCCACCTTGGCCCAACTCCTAGCCGACCAACTGCCGGACGATATTGAACTAATCAAGGTCCCGCGTGCCACTGGTAAGGCTGCTGACGCCTATGGCAACTACCTGCACGGACTGCAGGTTGGGTACCAGCTATGGCTGCCTGATTTCGGCCAGCCGACCGACGAGGTGGTGCAGCGTTATCTGCAGGCAGCGTTACCGGACCTGACCATTAGAGCTCTATCCGGCGACGCGTTGCGGGAGGCTATACGTGACGGAATTATGCCGGACCGGCTTTACACGGTTTACTGATCACTGGCAGCGTCAATCCCACCAGCCCG
>PWVE01000218.1 GCA_003562335.1 PVC group bacterium | reverse complement strand
TTTCCTCGTTGTAGGGGTATTCCGCCTTAAAATTGGCGGGGACCGCTATATCCTCCAAGGGATACAAATCCACGTATTCCTTAGGCGATTGCCGTGGGTCATGGGGCGCATTAAAGGCCAGATACATAAAGAAGGGGGTATCCCCTTCGGCGGCCCTGGCGAGAAACTGCTCAGCATCTTGCGCCAGCACTTCGCTCCAATGCGTGCCCCCTGCCCAGTATCCGCCGAGGGCTTCATCCCACGGCTGCCATTGGTCCGGTTCCCCTTCCACGGGTCGGTTATACGCTGAACGCCGGGTGCCCGGCATACCGCCGGGCTGGACATTTGACACATGGGTGAAGGCGCGCTCAACATCCGCCTGGACATGCCATTTGCCTGTCATGTAGGTCTCGTAGCCGCCACCTTCAAGAAGTTGCGGCCAGAATCGGTTCTGTGCAACCAAGGTCTCGTCCAGCCCGTCCCCTTGTGCCCGGTTCGCGTTCCAGACGGTTAGTCCGGTCATCAGCATCGTGCGGGCCGGAACGCATACGGCCGCGCTCCAGGATCCCATGTTGTAGGCATGCGTAAAAATGGTTCCCCTGTGGACCAGCCGGTCTAAATTGGGGGTATGAATCTCCTCATTACCCAGAGCCCTTACCGCCGCATAGTCCATGTCATCGGCGAAGACGAACAAAACATTAGGCTTTTGTTCCGGTTGTTCCGCCCGACCCGAAATGGCCAGTCCCGAAAGGCAGCATGTTGAGAATAGGATATTCTTAGAGGCTCTTGCAAAACCTCCAAGGTCGACACGGAGGTCGACCCTCCGGAAAAAAACAGCCGCGTTTCACAGGTTCCCGGAGGGGCAGGCTCCGTCCTGCCCTCATGAATGGGAGGTTTTGCAAGAGCCTGCTTATTCAATGTTTTCTCCTATTGAGGGTTTGTTGTTCGGACGGTTTCCGGTCATGGCTGATCGTGTTCCCGTCGCTGTCTATGGTGCAACCATGGCAGAATCAGAAGTGACGGGCAAACTCCAAGGGGGGTGCCTAGTGGCCATTCGGGCGTGAGCATGGAAGACTGATTTTTTTATTTTTGCCTCTTGGCCCCCTTGTGCTAATTTGCCAGCATGCGCTTACCTTTCACACAAAAAATATTAATGGACTGGGCTGGCCCGCGGGTCTTCCGCGAAGCCCAAGCCATGCAAAAGCAGGGCTATGTCGAGCACGTGGAGTTCGAGGCCCCGCACGTGCGCGGCACTATTGCCCGGGGTAATCGGCCGCTGCGGTGCACGTTAAAGATATGTGCCGACGGTAGCGCCGAAAACCTGTGCCCTTGTTACGACAGCTCCGAACGGGGCATCATTTGTGTACACGCCATCGCGCTGTGTCTGGAATTGATCCGCCAAGCCAACAACCCGGAACGCAAGGCCCGCCTGGAAGAGGAGCGCCGCCGGGCAGAACGGCTGGCCGCCATTCGTAACGAAGACTACCTCCAGCGGGTCACGGCGGATACCGCCGGGGCCGTACGGGCCAAACTTGTGCTGGCCCTGGAATCCGACTGGACCAGCGGCGTGCACCAGAACCGGATCCCTCTACTGGCATGGATTGAGTGGGACGGACAACGGGTGTTGCCGGAGGCGGCCCCCAGTGCCACGCCCTTCCACTTCTGTGAACGGGACGAGTCCATTCTGTTCGTGCTTGAGGATATTGTGGAAGGCCCCCTGACCCATCGCTGTCACTTATCGGTCAACGATTTCATCAATCTGTTACCCCTCCTGCAGGGCGGAACATTGCCGGTGATGGGCCGGGCGACCACGCCACTGACGATAAACGCGATCCCCATGAGCTCCCGGTTAACACTTGATTTCAATGCCGACGGGGGAGAACTGATCCTGCTTATTCATACCGAACTGCCGCATGCCGCACCCGAAGATGAGCGTTTTTATGTGGTGACGCGGCGCGGGGGCTGGGTATGCGCGGCCAACCACTTTTGGCCTTTGAAAAAGGTGTTGCCGGAGCCCTTGCACGCCATCTATCAGGGATCGGTGGAGATCAGCCGTACAGCCGTCCCCCGCTTTCTGCAGGTTGAATTGCCGGTCTTGAGTGCGCTCATGGAGATTGAGTACCGGATTTCCCCGGACCTCTTCCTGCTAGAGCCTGCGGAGCCCCGGTTCCGGCTTCTGGTCCGTGGCAGTCCCGCCTCGCTGGCCGGCACGCTGTACGCCGAGTATGACGACTTGGTGCTGATTGCCGGCAAGCCACATCCCGAGGGCCAATTTGCGCGGCCTGACCCGGAAGATGTTTTGCGGTACTGGGTACGCAACCCGCAAGCCGAGTCGCGGGCGTTAATCCGCTTGGCAGAGACGGGCCTGGGCGGGGAATCGGGCGATCGGCTCAGCGATATTGTGGGCAGCCGCGAAGTCTTGAACTTTCTGGGCGGGGCACTGCCAGCCCTGCGACGCCTCGGCTGGCGCGTGGAACTGACCGGTCGCATTGCCGGCTTCATGGATGAAACAGATTTAGCCACCCCGGTGGTCCAAGTGGGCGAGTCCGGCACCAATTGGTTTGAAGTGGGTTTCCACTTTGAAGACCGCAGCGGACGCAGCCTTTCGGAAGCCGCCATCCGGCGCGCCCTGCGGCGGGGCGACGCCTACCTGGAACACGACGGTAAAACCATCCTGCTGGATGCCGACGCCATTGAATCGCTGACCGACGTCTTTCACGATTGCGCCAGCGAAGACGGTAGCGGGGCGGGCCGCTTTCGCCTGGCCAACATGCATGCCGCCTATGTGCGCTCCTCCCTGGACGCCCTGGACGGAGTGGATGTGGAGGCACAACCCGAATGGCGAAGCCGGGCGGAACAACAGAACCGCCTGCACCAAATGGAACCCGTGACCCTGGAGGCGCCGCTCGACACCATTTTGCGCACCTATCAGAAAGCAGGCGTGAGCTGGTTACGCTTCATCGAAATGAACGGGTTTGGCGGGATTTTGGCTGACGAAATGGGCCTCGGAAAAACCTTGCAAACACTGGCCTGGTTGCAACTTCAGCGACACGTGCCGGAGGCTTCAGGTAAGCCTGCCCTGATTGTCTGCCCCACCAGCCTGGTCGGAAACTGGGCGGAGGAAGCGCGCCGTTTTGTGCCGCACCTGCGGACACTGGAAATCGCCGGTAGCGAACGCCATCAACGCTGGGATCAAATCGAACAAGCCGACGTGGTGGTTACATCCTATGCCCTGTTGCGCCGGGATGTGGACCAGTACGAAGGGCACGATTTTTCAGCCGTGGTGCTGGACGAGGCCCAGCACATCAAAAACCGGTCCACCCAAAACGCAGTCGCCGCCAAAAAGCTGCAAGCCCAACACCGGCTGGTGCTCACCGGAACCCCGATCGAAAACAGTGTATCTGATTTATGGTCGATCATGGACTTTCTCATGCCCGGCTACCTCGGTGACCACGAATCGTTCCGGCGGCATTATGAACAACCCATTGCCGCCGGCGGCGGGTTTGCGGATGTGGCGCAGAAAAGACTGCGCCGCAAACTGCATCCATTCCTGCTGCGCCGCTTGAAAAAAGATGTGGCCAAGGATTTGCCGGCCCGTATCGACCGCATTGCCCATTGCTCCCTCAGCGCCGATCAGCAGTTGGTATACAAGGAACTCTTGGCGGAATCCCGTCGGCGCCTGTCGGATTTGGTCTCCCGTCAAGGCTTTAACCGCGCCCGCATGGAAGTCTTGAAGACCTTGCTGCGGTTGCGGCAAGTGTGCTGCCACCTCGACTTGCTCAAGTTGCCGGATCTCGATAGTGCCTATCCTTCAGAAAAACTTAACTTGTTTTTCGAGCTGCTGGATGAAGCACTGGACGCGGGGCACCGCTTGTTGGTGTTCAGCCAGTTTACCTCCATGCTGGCGATCTTGCGCCGTGAAATGGATGCGCGCAATCTCCGGTATTGTTACCTGGACGGTGCGACCAAGGACCGGATGAAAGTCGTGCACGAATTCAACACCGAGCGCTCGATTCCGGCCTTTCTCATCAGCCTTAAAGCGGGTGGAACCGGATTGAACCTGACCGGTGCCGATATGGTTATACATTACGATCCATGGTGGAATCCCGCAGTGGAAAACCAAGCCACTGACCGGGCACACCGTATCGGGCAAAAACGCACGGTCTACAACGTAAAACTGATCACGCGCGACACGGTGGAGGAGAAAGTGCTGGCCATGCAGCGCCAAAAGCAGTCCGTCATTTCCGGCACATTGGATCAACCGGAAGCACAAGCGCTCGAAAAACTTACCTGGGAAGACGTCAAGACCCTGCTTGACATGGCCTGACCACGTTCATCACATTCCGGGCAAGCATTATGAACCAACCCTCAACATCCACACCCACCTTGATCCACAACGGACGCTGTTGCGATCCCGCTACCAACCAGGAATGGGTGGGCGACCTTTACCTGGCGGACGGCAAGATTGCCGCGCAGCCGGACGATTTGCCGCCTGGCACCCGGATCGTGGATGCCACCGGGTGCCTGGTGACGCCGGGCCTGATTGATGTGCACGTCCATTTGCGCGAACCGGGAGGGGAAACGGCTGAAACAATTGCCAGTGGCGCGGCTGCGGCTGCGGCCGGCGGCTTCACCACCATCGTGGCCATGCCGAATACGCAGCCGCCCATCGACACCCCGAAAGGGGTGCGTTATGTGCTGGACGGCGGGCGCCAAGCTGGCGCTACCCGGGTCCTGACCACGGCGTGCCTGACGACAGGACGCGCAGGCACCGCCGTAGCACCGCTAGCCGAATTAGCGGCAGCCGGTGCGGTAGCGTTCACCGATGACGGCTGCACGGTGCAAGACGACGCGATCATGCGTACAGCCATGCAGCGCGCTGCGCAGTTGGGCGTGCCCGTGATGGATCATGCCCAAGACCGTGTAATGGAATGCCAAGGGGGGGCGCTGCATGCCGGCCGACGGGCCGCCGCATGGGGGTGGCCGGGCATACCAGCCGAGGCGGAAACCCGGATTGTGGCCCGCGATATCGCCTTGGCCCGTGAGACCGGGGCGGCTTTGCATATCCAACATGTTTCGTGTGCGGCCAGCGTCGATTTGATTGCAGACGCGCAGCAAACCGGTGTGCGCGTAACGGCCGAAGCCACGCCGCATCATTTATGGTTTTGTGAGGACGATATCGATCCGGCGCGGCCCGACGCCTACAAAATGAATCCCCCGCTCCGCACTGCAGCGGATCGGGGCCGTTTGCAATCCGGCGTGTGCGAGGGTACACTTGCCCTGTTCGCTACCGATCACGCGCCGCATCCCATGGCTGAAAAAGCCAAAGGGTTTGTCGCGGCCCCGTTTGGTGTAGTGGGACTGGAAACGGCCATGGCAGCTACGTATAGTCTGCTGGTGGCCACGGAGCGGATGCCGTTAATGCGGTGGTTACGGGCATGGACCACCGCCCCGGCGCAACTGATCAACCGGCCAGCCCCCTCGCTGGCGGTTGGCCAAACGGCGGATGTGACGGTGTTTGATTTGGGCGTCGACTGGCAAGTCGTCGCTGATCATTTTGTCTCGCGGGGACGTAACACGTCGTTCGCCGGACAACAGTTGACGGGTAAAGTGAAAGCTGTATTTGTTGATGGATGGCGGATTGACAGCCGGTAGACTACGTGTCAATATAGCGCCAACCAGCTGCAGAAAGGAAGCATCATGGGGATATTGATAGGGATGTCGCAGGAGGTCAAGGGACGTACACTTGACGTAGGTGACGAGCGCATAACGATCGGACGGAAACCGGAAAATCAAGTGACGGTTGAGGACTCGTCTGTGTCAGGAACCCATTGTGCCGTGTACCGCGACGACGGACAATATTACGTGGACGATCTCGGTTCGACTAATGGTACCCGGGTAAACACGAGCGCGGTGACCACCAAGACCCCCTTGCGACCCAAGGACATCCTGAAAGTCGGTTCGATCGAGTTTATGTTTGATGCCTCGCCGGGCGAAGTCATAGCGGACGACCGGGAGAAAACGGCCAGCGTGGAGGTCGCCCCCGGCCCCGCCGCCGCCCCGGAATCTTTTGGCAATATTTCTCCCTTTGGCTCCCGGAGCGCCGAAAACAAAGGGTTATGGTTTGTGCTGATCTTCTTGCTGGGGCTAATCGCCTTGGGTGCGCTGGTGCTCTTCTTCCTGCATCTCCCGTCGTAAGGCCCCCATGCGTCCGAACCGGCGCGGTTTTACTTTGCCCGAGGTGTTAACGGCTGTCACCCTAGCCGCACTGTTGCTCGGGGTGCTCTTTTCCTTGTATTGGAGTGTCACCCGTACTGTCAACGAACAGGCGGAACGCCGCCAAGGCGGAGCGGCACTGGATGCTGCGCTCGAACGGTTGGTACGTGATCTGCAGGGTGCACAGCTAGCACCCGGTTATGAAGAGGGCGGTCTTGAGCTTCAACCGCAGGCGGATGCGGCCGCCCGCTCATCCACACTCGAACTCTGTACCACCCGACCGGTCGCGGGCTGGGGAGAACCACGTGATGCCCGCTGGTTTGAAGTGGTCAACGTCCGTTACTGGGTCGAATCCGATGCCCCGGGAGGCGGCAAATTGCTGCGCTCGGAACGTGCGTTGGCCGGACCGGAGAGCACCACCGGCGGCACGACCAATACCCTCTTTCATGGCGTGACCCAGTTTACCGTTGAATTCTACGGTGAGGATGACTGGGTGGATGAATGGCAAATCGACCCTGATGAAGAAAATCCGTCCTGGCCGCGCGCGGCCCGCATTCAGCTTGAACCGAGCACCGGCATACGCGGCGTGAATCTCACCACCGTTGAAACCGTTATTCCACGCGGCTGGTCATTTTCACCGGAAACGGACCGCGTGGAACCTAATGCGCTATAATTTGTTCACGCACCCTATTTTTTTTGTTGTCATCCCCAAAATAGGGGCTATAGTCCGAGACACTTTGCGGGGGCGTAGCTCAATTGGTTAGAGTCCCAGACTGTCGATCTGGTTGTTGCGGGTTCGAGTCCCGTCGCTCCCGCCACTCAATCATCACCAGCGTGGATTGGTCGTGGTCAGGGGAACAAATCGCTACCCTAAGCACCCTTTCTTTCATACCGCATGATCACGGCAGTGTATTAATGGAGTTTGAGATGCGAACAGACTTGGAAACCGTTCAGAACGAACTCAACAACTGGTGGCATTTTGGCCCGCAAGACAAGATGCTGACCTCCGCCAAGGCCCTCAAAGAAAATCATCCGCCCTTACCGGATACAGATGATTTGGAACGCTATTGGACCGACGTTGACTTTATCCTGCAACGCACCATGCAGGTTATTGATCATTCCGACTATTATGGCGTTTCGGTACCGTTTCATTACGTCGACTTTAGTGCAGTAGCGATGCCCTGTGCCTTGGGCGGGCGGATCGAATACGTCAACAAGGATACCATTTGGTCACATCCTGTTTGCAGTGATCTCGAGGAAATACTTGAGTTAAAACTAACCGAGGAAAATGTCGCCTATAAGGCCCAAATCGAAGCGATGCGGCGCTCAGTGAAACGGGCCAAGAACCATCATTATGTAAGCCCCTGGTCATTGGGCGGAATCCTCGATACCATTTCAGGATTGTACGGCGCCGAAAATCTGCTGATGGATTTGATATTACGGCCGGACTTAGTGAAGAAGGTTGTTAACTATTTGACCGCGCTGTGGCTTGAAGAGTTTCGTCACATTACTGAGCTCATCGGCACCTCCGGCAATCAGGGACATGTCTGTGGCTGGGTAGGCATCTGGGCCCCGGGAACCACGTTTCCTATTCAGGAAGACTTCGCGTACATGATTTCGCCGGACATGTTTAAGGAGTTCTGCCTGCCGTCCATTCGACAGATGATCGAGGCCATGGACTATCCGCTGTTTCACCTTGATGGACAGGGTATGCTCCCGCATCTTGACATGCTGCTGGAGATTGAAGAATTAAAGGCCATTCAGTGGCAACCGGGCGCCGGGAAAGAGCGGTTGGATCAATGGTATCCCGTGATTCAGAAAATTCTGGCTGCAGGAAAATCCTGTCAGGTGTTTGCCGAAGCTGCGGAAATTGACGACTTGGAAAGAAATGTAGGTCACCAAGGGATGCTGGCCATTTTGAGAAATGCGAACTAGCCACCAAGATGGCTCAGCGCACGGTCAATATCCTTTTCCTGATCAGCAGTGGAATTAGGGGAAATAATCGACGTGCTCAACCGATCGCGCTGAAACAATTCCTGCGCCAAGGCTTGAATCTCATCAGCCGTGACGGCTTGCAGCATTTCCATCACAGTATCCGGCTGTATTAACCGGTTAAAGGCCAGGCTGTTTTCGCCGATCCACATCATCTGGTTAATTGTGCTTTCCAGACCGATCTGCAACTGGCCAATGGCATAGTCCTTGGCCCGTTTCAGCTCCTGCGCGCCCACCGGCTTCTCGGCCAGCCGTTCAAACTCACCGACCATTAATTGCAAGGCCTTACCGGTCCGTGCCCGTTCCAAACCGGCACTCACGACCAACGCACCGGTTTCGGCAAACAGGTGCGCCCCACTGTGCACGGAATAAGCTAACCCATGTTTTTCGCGCACCACCTGAAACAGTCGCGAACTCATGTTTTCGCCCAGCAGCACACTCAGCAGCTTGGCGACAAAGCGCCGGGAATCCTGGCGACCAAAACAACGGAAGCCCATGGCCAAATGAGTTTGCTCAATGGCTTTATGCTGCACGTGCAACGGGGCGGGGCGCAGCGCCGCAGTGTCAACCCGCCGACAACGCGGGGCAGGGCCGCTCGGCAAATCCTGCAACAACCGGGCCACCGCCTCCACACATGCGGCGTGGTCCACTTGCCCGGCAAACGCCACCCGGGTATTGGCCCCGACGTACTTGCGGGTCTTAAAATCCAAAATTTCGTCCCGGGTCATACGCGCTATATTTTCCGGCGTGCCAATCAGCGGACGCCCCAGTGGATGACGAGGCCAAAGCAGCTCCCCTAAATGGTCCTGCACCAATTGATGGGGCTGGTCGCGATACATCATGATTTCTTCGATGATCACCCCGCGTTCGCGGTCGATATCGGCCGTCGCCAAACGTGGATGCCTATACATATCCGCCAGCACATCGGTGGTCCGCGCCAAATGTGGTGCCCCGATCCGGGCGTAATAGCAGGTGGTTTCTTCCTGGGTGAACGCATTGAAATAACCGCCGCGCCCTTCGATGGCCTGGGATATGGCGCGCGCTGATCGTTTGGCGGTACCCTTAAACAACAGATGCTCAATGAAATGACTGACACCCGATTGTCGACGGCTCTCGTAACGGCCACCCACCCCCACCCACACGCCGCAGGCGGCGCTGAACACCTGCGGCATACGCGCGGTCAACACCCGCACTTTGTTGTCCAACACCGTTTCCTGGTAATCAAGTTTCATGTGGCCTCCTTCAGTGCCGCCAAGGTGACCCGGTTTTCGTACAGGGCCTTCCCGACAATGGCCCCCGCTAGATTTGGGCGGCCTAATGCCGTCAACGCGCGGATATCAGCAACGGAGCTGACTCCGCCCGAAGCGATGACTTGGGTGGCCGGTTGCCCCTCCGCCCCGGCTACGGCATCACATACGTCCGCCATCGCCTGCACATTCACGCCTTCCAGCATCCCGTCGCGGGCGGTATCGGTATAAATCAAAGTGGCCACCCCCCAAGCGTGCATTTGCGCAGCTAAATCTACCGCGCGGGTCGCCGTCGTCTCTGTCCAGCCCTTGGTCTGGACCTGGCCATCGCGGGCGTCTATCCCGACTGCCAGCCGTTGGCCATACTGCTCCACCCACGCGCGCAGTTCTTCCGGTGCATCACAGGCGCGCGTACCGACAATAACCCGGTCCACACCCGCGTCCAGTAGTTGTGCAATGTCTTCGGCGGTACGCAGACCACCGCCTACCTCGACCGGAATATCCACCGCCGCAACTATTTGCCGGATCACTTCGGTATGCCGGGGTCGACCGTCAAAGGCCCCGTCCAAATCCACCACATGTAAATAAGTGCCCCCCTCCGCTTGCCAGTGCCGGGCCATGGCCACCGGATCGGCACCGTACACCGTGACATCGGCGGCGCGGCCTTGTTGCAGGCGGACACATTGCCCTCCTTTGAGATCAATTGCGGGTAGAATCTTCAATGCCATTATCGGTTGCTCCTGTTTGCAGCCAGTGCGCAAAATTGTGCAGCATACGCAGTCCGTGCCGCTGGCTTTTTTCGGGGTGGAACTGTACCGCCATCAGCCGTCCACGCTGACAGGCGGCGGTAAAATCGGTGCCATAGGTGGTCACACCCGCCGTGTGCGCCAGTCCGGGCGCCGCACAGTAGGAATGCACAAAATAGAAATAGGTGTCCGGCGGAATCCCGTCAAACAACGGGCAGTCCGGTTGTACCGCGTGAACCCGGCTCCAGCCGATATGAGGAACCTTGTACGCTGGCGGCAAACGGAACCGCCGTATCTGCTCGGGGAACACGCCTAGCCCGGGCACCCCCGGGGACTCCTCGCTGCCGGCGAACAAGACCTGCAGGCCCAGACATATCCCGAGAAACGGACGATCATCCGCGATCCAAGCCTGTAATGGCTCAACAAAGGCATGGTCCCGCAAATGAGCCATACAGTCGCCAAACGCACCGACCCCGGGCAGAATCACCGCAGTACACTCGTCAAGCGTCGCCGGGGCGGTGATCACCTCAGCCGGCAGGCCAAGGAAGCGACAGGCGTTTGTCACGCTTCCCAGATTGCCCATGCCGTAGTCTATGATGCCCAGCTTCATGCGTGTTTATGATTCCGTCCGCGCCGCACGCCAAATCTGGCAGACGCTTGATCCCCTCACATTTTCCCCTTACTGGACGGGACGCCTTTCACGCGCGGATCACGGGCGCACGCCATATACAAGGCACGGGCGACTCCTTTGAAGACGGCTTCATAGGCATGGTGCACGTCATCACCATAAGGCTGGATGATGTGCAAATTGATGCGGGCTTGATCACAAAAGGACCGGAAGAAGTGCTCCAGGATATGCAAGTCAAAATCCCGTATTTTTCGCTTACGATTGGCGATCTGATAGACCAGATACGGGCGGCCGCCCAAGTCAACCGCCACTTGCGCCAGCGCATCGTCCATCGGCAACAAGCTGAACCCGTAGCGGGCAATCCCCTGCCGGTCACCCAGTGCGTCCGACAACGCCTTGCCCAGCACCAAGCCGACGTCCTCCACCGTGTGGTGATAATCCACCGGCAAGTCGCCAACCGCTTTTAAGGTACAATCAAACAAGGCATGCTTGGTCAGTAGTTCCAACATGTGATTGAAGAACGGGATGCCGGTGTCAATGGTGTAACACCCCTGCCCGTCCAGCGTCAGTTTCGCCTGAATCCGCGTTTCAGTGGTGTCCCGCTTGATATTTGAACTGCGTGTTTTCATGCGCGGCAGCGTGCCAGAGGTCCGCGACAGCGTCAAGACGGTATACCTGCAAACTATATACTTGTATCATTCGGTTAACGGCGTATGCTGCTCCCCACACTTACGAAACACATCCAACCAATCACTTTTTTGCATTTACCCCAAACCAAGCGATTCTAGCCATGAAGGTTAACACTACTCTACAGCCGGCGGATTTGCGTACGAAAATTGCGCACTTCTGGGATCGTTCAGCGGCATCAATCCATTCCATCGAGTCCACCTACCAGCCGGCAAAAGGTGCCCCGGTATTCACTGTTGACGGTCACTACACGGCACAAGGCTGGACCGAATGGACACAAGGGTTCCAGTTCGGTTCGGCGCTCCTGCAATTCGATGCCACCGATGACCCGGCCTTTTTGGAGCTGGGACGCACGCGTACCGTGACCTTAATGGCGCCTCACCTTACCCATATGGGGGTCCACGATCATGGATTCAACAACGTAAGCACCTACGGAGCGCTCTGGCGCCTGATGAACGAGGGCCGCATTCCGGAAGATTCATGGGCGCGCCGCTATTACGAACTGGCCTTGCAGTGCTCGGGCGCCGTACAAGCCGCGCGCTGGACGACCCTGGGGCCGACGCAAGGCTTCATCCACACGTTCAACGGCGCACACTCGCTATTTGCAGACACCATCCGGTCCCTGCGGTCATTGGCCCTGGGCCATCGTCTGGGCCACGTTCTGATGGGTGAGAACGATACCCGCATTTCATTGCTGGACCGCTTGATCCAACATGCCACCGCCACCGCCCAATACATTGTCTACTACGGTGAAGGCCGCGATCACTATGACGTCCGGGGCCGTGTGGTGCACGAGGCGATCTTTAATGTGCGCGACGGTCAGTACCGCTGTCCAAGCACGCAACAAGGCTATTCGCCGTTCTCAACGTGGACGCGCGGCCTGGCGTGGGTCATGTGCGGATACCCGGAACAACTGGAGTTTTTGGACACGCTACCCGCCGACGAATTCGCGGCGTTCGGCGGCAAGGATCAGATCCTGACGCTGATGCAAAAAGTGGCGGCGGCGGTCTGCGATTTCTATATCGAACATATGCCGCTGGATGGCGTGCCCTACTGGGATACCGGTGCGCCCGGACTGGCTCAACTCGGCGATTACCGCAACCGGCCCGCCGATCCGTTCAACGATTACGAGCCGGTCGACAGCTCGGCCGGAGCCATTGCGGCGCAAGGCCTATTGCGCTGGGGCCATTACTTGCAACAACACGACTTACCAAACGGCGCACACTATATCCAAGCCGGCCTGACTGTATTGGACGCATTGTTGGACACGCCCTACCTGAACGAGGACGATCAACATCAAGGCCTCTTGCTGCACAGTATTTATCATCGACCGCGTGGCTGGGACTACACCCCCCCGGGGGCCGCCATTCCGCACGGCGAATCGTGCATGTGGGGCGATTACCATCTGCGCGAGGCGGTGCTGTGTGTGCAACGCCTCATGGATGACCTCCCCTACTACACTTTTTTTAACGACCCGCGTAACAAACCAGGAGACGTATCCTCATGATTATAGCCGACCTCGCTGAAATGGAAGGGCGCCGCTATCCCGCCCGACGACGAACCCGTAACCTTGTGGGCGGAGTCTCGCCCGTACAGTGTGAAAACTTCGCAATGGGTTACGTGGAGTTGGACCCCGACGGCGGTCAGGTTCCGTGGCACAATCAGGAACAAGAAGAGATCTATTTCATCCTGGAAGGCGTCGGAGAAATGTGTCTCGGCGATGAAGTGTGTGAAGTGCGCGCCGGCCAATGCGTTAAAATCCCGCCGCACGTTTACCATCAGCTATCCAACAAAGGTCACGAAACATTAAAAATGATCTACAACTATGGACCGGCGGGAGACGTAGCGCATTGGCGGCAGGAACTGGACGGCACCCTACCCAAGGCCGGCGTGGACGTCCCGGCGTT
>PWVE01000106.1 GCA_003562335.1 PVC group bacterium | reverse complement strand
GGCGCCGATTTTATAGACGTCGGTATGTTCGATTTCCAAGTTTCCTACAATGCGCGAGTGGCAAGAGACTTGCTTGAAGGGGAAGACCTAGGCCGAGAGCGCCCGTGGATGGCATGACCGCCGGCAGGGGGGCTCAAATGGTAGCATTCCATGGCGCGTGATTAGGTGCGAATGCACCATTTTTGACGCTCAATCCCCCTTGGATCGTCACCACGATCTCGCGGTGGCGGGGCTTGATGTCGCGCTCCAAGTGAAAATCTCGTGAATATCACGGTGTCCGGTAGTTTGAATGGTAATCGTGTCCTGATATGGCATGGTAACCTCTCCTGTTGCTTATCGGTTTTATGCTGGATTTTAAAACGATTTCTGGTACCTTCGGCAATCCCTTTAAGGAGGTATTATGGCTTATTGGAACGATTACTATACGCCACACACGATCGAGGAGGCGGTTGAAATTCTAGGGCGCTACGAGGGGCGCGCCTGCATGATCGGCGGCGGGACCGATTTACTACTTGAGATTCAACAAGGACACCGGCCACGGATGGACGCGTTGGTGGATCCCACCCGTATCGAGGGACTGGATCAAATCGTGGAAGAGGATGGCTGGCTGGTGATCGGGGCCGGCGTAACCCATACCCGCATTGTAAACGATCCGCGCATGCGCCAGCACGGTACCTGCCTGGTCGAAAGCTGCGGCGTGATCGGCGGACCGCAGGTACGCAATGTGGCGACCTTGGCGGGCAACATTGCGCATGCGCTACCGGCCGGCGATGGCACCATCGGCACGCTGGCCTTGGGCGGCGAGGTGCAGGTGGCGCAAGCGTCGGGCCTGGCGTGGCAGCCGATGGAGGAAATCTTTATCGGCCCCGGCCAAAGCACGGTCGATCCCAAACGCATGTTGATTGCGCGCATCCGTTTCCGCCCAACCGGTGAGCACGAAGGTTCCGCGTTCCGGCGCGTGATGCGGCCGCAGGGCATCGCCTTGCCGATGATTGGTATGGCGGCCCGGGTACGGCTCGCTGGCGAGCAGATCACGGAGGTCCGCATCGCTATCGGACCCGCCGCCAAAGTGCCGCTGCTGGCGGTTAAGACGATGCAAGCCCTAGTCGGCCAAACGCCCTCGGATAAGACGTTCGCCGCCGCAGCTGAAACCGCTTTGGCAGAAGTCCAGTTGCGTACCAGTCGACATCGCGCCAGTGCAGCGTATCGTGAGGAAATGATCCGTACCCAGTTGCCGCTGACACTCGCCAAAGCGGTGGAGCGGGCACACACAGGGCAGGCGGAACCGGAAGGCGTTGGTGCCTGAGTCCGTTCAAGGAGGTAAAAATGAGCGATTTAAAACTACAAGTGAACGGGAAATGGGTTGAGCTGGATGTACCGCAAAGCCGGTATTTGGCCGAAGTGTTGCGCTACGATCTCGGCCTAACGGGCACCAAGATCGGGTGTAACGAGTCCGAATGCGGTATCTGTAGCGTGCTGGTGAACGGAACACCGGTCAATTCGTGCATCTATCCGGCGTTCAAGGCCCAAGGCGCAGCGATAATCACCATCGAGGGCTTGGAACAAGACGGACGGTTGCATCCGCTACAACAAGCCTTCCTCGATCATGGCGCGGTGCAGTGCGGTTTTTGTACACCCGGCCTGATCATGACGGCCAAGGCCTTGCTTGACGAAAAAGCGGCCGCTAAACAGCCGGTGACGGAACACGACATCAAGGTTGCGCTGAAGGATACGTACTGCCGCTGTACCGGCTATCAGAGCGTGATCAACGCCATCCTGCAAGCATCAGGACAGGACGTGAAACCCTATATCCCCAAGACGAAAGCTCCCTGCCAGACCATCGGCCACGCCCTGCCCAACCCGGATTCGCTCGCTAAAATTACGGGGCGGGCCATGTATACCGACGACTTCGTCTTCCCCGGCATGTTGTATGCCCGTACCAAACGTGCCGGCGTACCGCACGCCCGCATCCGCCACATCGAAACGGCGGAAGCCGCCGCCCTACCGGGCGTACGTGCGGTGCTGACGCACGCCGATGTGCCGGGACGCCAGAATCACGGCTTGGTAACGGTGGATTGGCCGGTCCTCTGTAGCGACAAGGTGCGCTATGCAGGCGACGCCGTGGCCGTGGTGGCGGCGGACTCAGAAGAGATCGCGGCCGCCGCCCTGGAGCTTATTAAAGTGGACTACGAAACCTTGCCAGTGGTGGACGATCCGATCCAAGCCGGCCAACCCGATGCGCCCATTGTCCACGAAGAGCGACCGGACGGGAACCTGCTGAAACACATCAAAGTACGTAAAGGCGATATGGCGGCGGGTTTTGCCGCAGCCGATGTGGTGGTTGAGCGAACGTACCGCACGCCTATGACCGAACAGATGTTCCTGGAACCTGAATGTTCGATCGGGGTGCCGCGGGGCTACGATCCGACGGCTTTCGGCGGCACGATCGATCCTGCCGCCCAACGCGGCGTGCAGTATCGCCATGACAAGACCACGATCTATTGCGGCACCCAGATCCCCTACCTGGACCGCGAGCAAACAGCGGCGGCGCTGAACGTGCCGCCCGAACAGGTCCGGATTGTCGCGGCGTTGATGGGAGGCGGCTTTGGGGGCAAAGAGGATATTGCGGCCCAGATTCACGTAGCGCTGTTGGCGGAGCGCACAGGACGTCCAGTCAAGATGCTCTACACGCGGGCGGAAAGCCTGCTGTTCCATCCCAAGCGCCATGCCACGATCATCCGCATTAAAACCGGTGCCAAACGGGACGGTCGCTTGACCGCAGTGGAAGCAGAATTGTATGGCGACGGGGGTGCCTACGCCAGCCTGAGCGAAAAAGTCATGACCCGCGCCACGACGCATGCCTCCGGTCCCTACGACGTGCCGCACGTCAAAGTGGATTGCTACGCGATGTACACCAATAATACGCCGTGCGGCGCGTTTCGCGGTTTCGGCGTCACGCAAAGCTGCTTTGCCGTGGAAAGCAACATGGATTTAGTCGCCCGGGAGCTGGGCTTGGACCCCATTGCCTTCCGGCGCATTAATGCGCTGGATGTAGGGGGCACCACCTGTACTGGGCAGGTGATGAGGGAAAGTGTCGGGTTGCAGGAATGTATCGCTGGCGTGGAGGCCGACATGCGCGCTCATCATACGGCTCTGGGCGAAGCATTCCGCTGGTCGTGGTCGGAAGGCCGCAAGCACTATGCCTGGGGCATTGGGATTGGCTACAAGAATACCGGCTTGGGCGGGGGCGCACCGGATAAGGCCAGTGCCATCGTGGAAACCGGGGTGACCGACGGCCAGGTATGGGCCGAGGTGCGCACGTCCTCGGCAGAGATGGGACAAGGCTTGCCGGCGGTACTCGCGGCCTGCGCCGCCGAGGAATTGGGCCTGCCGTACGGCCAGGTCCGCGTGTTGCTGGGCGACACTGATCATTGTCCTGACGGCGGCCCCACTACGGCCAGTCGCCAGACCTACGTCAGCGGCAACGCTGCACGTCATGCCGCGCGCACCCTACGCGCGCGCTTGCAACAGGTGGTGGCGGATCATTTTGGCCAACCGGTCGAGCAATGGTCTTTTGCGGACGGCCAATTTTCGGCGAACGGCACGCGGGCCGGACTGGTGGAGGCCATCGAATGGGCCCAGGCAAGCGGCCAGCCGACTTGGGAAGAGTACGAGTATTGGGCCCCCAAAACCCAGCCGCTCGGAACCGGTGGCGACATGCACGTCGCCTTCGGGTTCGGCGCACAGGCCGCGTTGGTGGAAGTTGACGACGATACCGGTGCGATCAAGGTGTTGAAGATTGTCGGTGCCCACGACGTGGGCCGGGCCATTAACCCCTTGACGCTGGAAGGGCAAATCGAGGGCGGCATTATCATGTGTCTCGGCAACGCCCTGACGGAGCACTTCATCAACGAGCAGGGCCAAGCCTGGACCGATGTCATGGCGCGCTACAAGATGCCCAGTATCAAACATACGCCGGAAATCATATCGCGTATTATTGAGCATCAAACGGCCGACGGTCCCTACGGGGCGAAAGGCATCGGTGAACTATCCAGCATCCCCACCACCCCCGCCATCGTCAACGCCATCGCCAACGCGGTCGGCGTGCGCTTCTGCAGCGTGCCCGTCGACCAGGATGCGCTTCTGTTGGCGTGGAAGGCAGGCGAAACGGAATGCCTGTGTGGTTGGGGGTATGAACATTAAACCGAGCTGGCCATGGGTGCTGTTGCTCAGTGTCGGGATACTCTTCACCACGCCGGGTTGCGTCTTCTGGCGACTCAACCAGTTCCGCAACCAGCTCACCGACTTTCCCGCGCACTTCGAAGTTGATGAAGGGCAGGATACTGCGGTGATCACCGCGTACAAGCCGCTCTTACGACCTGACGATATGGGCTGGCTGACGGGTTTAGCGGCCACGCAAACAGCGGGCCCCACGGGGGGCATGATTGAAACCTATCACTACATCAAACAGTATCCTGAAGGGCATGATGACGAGGCCAGTGCCTACGACTGGTTGTTTCGCCTGTATTACAATGATGACGACCGCTTGGAAACCATCCGTATCGACGCTCTTTTCGCGGCGCTGTTGACCACCGACAACTTTACTGAGGTATTGCAACCGATGAAGACCGGGACCGACGCACATCGCCAGCAAACGACCGGTTGGTGGTGGGACGATCACCGCGTGAACATTCCAAATCGCACCGATATCCAACACTTTTTTGGCACACCCTATAGCGTTGATACATCGTCCGGTCAGTTGGCCTACGTCTACATCTATCACCTGGAAAACCATGACCGTCAATGGAACCCGACGCCCGGTGATGTCTATCTTCGATTTGAATTTTCGCCGGAAGAGGAGGAAGTGGTCTTTACGGAAGCGTACAAAGGTCGCATATTCCTGCAGGTCGATTTGCGGGCGGAACGCAATCAAGTGGAACTCAAGCGGCTACGCCGCTAACACACGCGCGGGAGAACCGATAATGCAAACACGAATCACGATATGGGGCCTCTGTTTTTTGGCATGGGGGGCTGCTGCTGAAACGACGCTGGTGGACCAGTTGCTCGCGCAATACGAACAAATCGAATCGGTCACCTGCGATTTGCGCCGGGATATCATGCAGGACGATCAGTCCATGCGCTGGCTGAGCCGCATATACTTTCAGCGTCCGGACCGCCTAAACGTCAAAAACCATGCGCCGCTCCCGCGCCGGATCGTGTCCGACGGGACCACGCTGTTTCAACACAATCGGGGACAACCGCGTGGATTTCGCCAAGCGGTGGATGAGCTTAATGAAGCGATGCTGCTCAGTCTGCGGCGGGTGCCCGGCACCCCGATGGAACACTTGGTGCGTTTGCGCGGCGTGCCGGAGATCGTGCTCGAAGGCAACGAGGACCATCCCATCCGCCGGGCCTACGCGACGGCCAATATCTACGCCGTGCTGCACGCGGACGAGGCCGGTCGGCTCAAGCGCCTCGAGCTGTATGATGCCAACGACCGTTCCCGCTTGACCGGCGAAATCGATTTTGCCGCCCACGTGGAAGTGCTGCCGGGAGTTTGGATCGCGATGCAACAGGAATCCCGGTTTCTCCTGAGCGACCTTACCGTCCGGGAAACCACACGTCTCAGCCAATATACCGTCAACACGCCTATCCCCGCCGACCACTTCGAACCGGACCACTTTTTCGAAGACGTAGAGTGGGTCGCGGATTTCAGCAAGCTATAGTTATCAGACCCGGGGTACCGGAGTCGCACGCCCCGGCCGGGCACACACGATTTGCAAATTGCCCAAATACTGGGCGGCAAAAGCGGCTTCACAATAGCTGAGATAGAAGTTCCACATACGTTCGAAGCGCACATCAAACCCCTGTTCGCGAATCGCATCCAAGCGCGCATTAAACCGCTCGCTCCAATGACGCAATGTGGTCGCATAGTGCGTTCCGATATTTTCGACGTCCTGCACCACAAAGCGGGAATAACGACGAACGTGTTGCTGGATGACCTCCAACGAAGGCAACAACCCGCCCGGGAAAATATATTTGCGTATCCAGTCATACGACTTGCGATACCTGTCAAAGCGCTGATCCGGAATGCTAATGGCCTGCATCACAAAGACTCCGTCCGGTTTCAACAATCGCTCAACGGCGGAAAAAAAGGTCCCGTAATATTCGTAGCCCACCGCCTCAAACATTTCGATCGAGATGATCTTATCGTAGGTGCCGGACAGCGAACGGTAATCCTGCAACCGTACCGTGACGCGATCGGTCAGCCCTTCACGCTCCACTCGCGCTACCGCTGCCTCGTACTGCGCTTGGGAGATCGTAATGGCGGTGACGCGGCAATCGGCATAGCGCGCCACGTAACAGGCAAACCCGCCCCATCCACAGCCAATCTCTAAAACGTGGTCCCCATCCTGAACATCCGCTTTGCGGCATAAGCGCTCGAATTTGTTCACCTGGGCATCCACCAACGACTGGTCCGGCGTCTCAAACACGGCCGCCGAATAGGCCATGTGCTCGTCCAGGAAGGTCGCAAACATGTCGTTACTCAGGTCATAATGTGCCGCGATATTGCGGCGACTGCCCAGCACACTGTTGCGCCGTTTCCAGGCCAGCAGGCGGTGCGCCAAACGGCGCCACCACGAACCCCCGTCAACTTTTTCCAAAGCTGCCCGGTTATCGAGCAGTAATCGCACGAACCCGGTCAAATCGTTCGTCGTCCAATCCCCGGCCATGTAGGACTCGCCCAGCCCGATATCGCCGTCCCACAGCAGCTTGTTAAATACGCGCCAGTCCTTGATATGCCATTCAATGCCATGCTCGGACGCCCCATCGCCAAACTGGTGGTGCGTCCCGTCCGGCAGTGTCACCGCCAGCCGTCCCCGCTTGATACCCGCCAAGGCTGGCCAGACCCAACGGACCGTCCACGGTACGCGCCCCACCGCACGGCGACCGACGGTATCGGCGTGGACTGGTGTCGGCCGCTCATAAACCGGAGCCCCGCGCATATAAAGTTTAATCGCTTCCATTATAATCCGTCCCATTGTTAACAATCCCGCCAGCGGATACCGCCACAGCGTCCGCGCGAAATAGGTCGTATGGAACGGCCAAAAATTACCATGCAATCGCGCGTGGAACGCCGGGCGCTCCGTTTTTCGCAAATCGACGGTGATATCGAGCCCGTTTTCCGGGAAGGCAAAACGAAAATGATATTGGCCGGCCAAGTCCATGAACGGTGACACATGAAAGGCCTTGTCGCGCGTGAAGCGGTAGCCGTCGGCGCCGGGCACCTGGTCCCGGGCATCCAGCGCGTACAGATGCTTTTCTTTGAACGTATTGTTCACCTCTGCTACCGCAAAGACCAAGCGGTCCGCCGGATCGTAGCCCAAATAAAAAGAAACGGGGTTGAACACGTAATTGAAATAACGGGGGCCGGTCAGCAGCATCACGCGCGTGTCGGGTGTCCATTCGATGTCACGCGCACGCAAAAACGATTCAAGTTTGGCGCGGATAGGTTGCGGCGTCGGATCCAGATAATCCGTATCCCGCACCGACCACAACCGTGCACGGTTGTGCCCGAACCAGGGATAGCGCTGATCCAGTTCAGGCAGCTCAGCCAAATCGATCCATACCAATGGCACGGGGACACGGAAAGCCCGCTTGTAGTTAAGCTGCCGCGCATGGATCACCTCGCCTCGGAATATGCGACTATTCATCAATGCCACTCCACGCCCATCGCCGCCGCGGCTTCCACCCCGGACCGCAACCCATCTTCATGGAAACCATAGCCAAACCAAGCCCCGCAATAGAAGGTATTGCGACCACTGTTCAGTCGGCTCAACTCAGGTTGCCGCGCAAAACTTTGACCATGGTAGGCCGGGTGCGCAAAAACTGAATCAAAAAAGACCTGTGTGGCCGACTGTTCCGTGGATGTTTGCCGATCCAACCACGTTTGGTCGGGATTCAATGACACGCAGTACTGCTCGTCACCGGGGATGCTTTGCAACCGGTTCATGTCATAGGTCATCGTCAACGGCCCCTCCCCTTGTAACGCCGCTGCCGTCATGCGCACGTTCCACGAAGCCCACGCCTTGCGTGAGGGTGGCAACACGCCGGTATCGTTGTGCAGGACCACCCGGTTCGGCTGGTACGGATAGAGCGCCAGCAGTTCCTGCTCGTCCGCAGACGGATCAGCCAGCATCGCCAAGGCCTGGTCGGCATGAACCGCCAGCAGCACACGATCGAACACCGCGTCAGCACTGGCTGCAAACTGCAAACGCACACCCGCCGCTTCGCGGTGCACGCGCGTCACGGTGGTGTTGCAACGTATCTGGTCGGCAAACGGCCGGGTCAAGGCTTGCACATACGACCGGCTACCGCCGGTAACCGTGCGCCACGGCACATCCGGCGCGGTACTCAGCAGACCGTGATTCTTGAAAAAACGGAAAAACGTTTCCGCCGGAAAGGCCAACGTAGCCCCCGGCGGTGCCGACCAGATCGCGGCGGACATCGGACTGATATATTGATTGATAAACACGCGGGAAAAACCGTGACGTTTAAGAAAATCGCCTAAAAATAAGTCAGGGTCGGACGGACCGGCCAATTGCTTACGTGCCAATTTATTAAACCGCAGGATATCCAGAATCATCCGGTAATGCGACGGTGACACCGCATTGCGCGGTGTGGCGAACAAACCGCGCCAGCCCCGGCTGGAATAGGCGGAGCCGGTTACTTCGTTGTAGCAACCGAACGACATATCGCTCGGCTGCGTGTCCACTTGGAGCTCGCGTAGCAGCCGGGTAAACAGCGGATAGTTCGGTTCGTTATAAACAATGAATCCGACATCCACCGGCTGTGTGCCGTTTGCCGCCGGTGCATCAACCGTGTGGGCGTGACCGCCCGGTTCGGATTCCTGTTCAAAGCAGGTAAATTCGTGTCCGGCCCGATGCAATACATGCGCCGCACCCAAGCCCGCAATCCCTGTCCCAATAATCGCCGTCCGCATGGTACTCCTCTCCCGTTCCAAGCCTTGGAAGCCAACAACCGCTCACTTTCCAAGCCTTGGAAAAAACCGCCCCTGTTTTTCCAATCCTTGGAACCATTTTAGCACCTGTTTTCCAAACCTTGGAGCTTTATTTTGCCCTCAACTCAGCCTCATATGCTTCATAGTCACCCAGATGGGCGCGCATCAAGCTCTTCCATAGTTTTCCATGGTTTGGCACAAAGAAATGCAGCAGCTCGTGCACGATCACATAGTCCCAAAGTTCCTGCCGCAGATCGAGCAGGTCTGAACTAAAGTTGAGATGTCCCTGGGTGGAGCAGGATGCCCATTTGTTGCGCATGGTGCGGACGCCGAGCCACACCACCTGAACATCGAGCTTGTCCGCCCATTCATAGACGCGCCGTTTGAATGCCTGTTTGCGAACTGGATCGATCATTCCACTAGATCCTGTCCGCCTTTTCCAGCAGTGTGAACAACTGATCCACCACGCCCGTTACCCGGTCTAAGTCGTCGGTGTGGGCAAAGATCGCAAAAGTGACCTTCTTCCGCAACTCGCGAAGGGCATTGTCGCTCTTCTTCCAATTGGGATATTCCACAAAGGCCTGCTTGATTGCCCGACTCACTTCTTCCGCCTGCCCGACCTCTGCATCCAGCAGGGTTCGGTAGACAAAGTAGGTCAGTCCATCAAACCCCTTCTCCACCTGCTCCTTCTTGCGCGCTTCGTTCAATTTGACCTCACGCAAAAGTTTTTCCAATGCATCCGCCGTATTGACCTGGCGATTTTCAAAGTTTTCCTGTACCGCCTGAGCCCGCTCGGCCATTGCAATTAGATAGGGGTCGCCGCTTTCTTCCTCAGCCTTTTTCTCAATGCTTTTGACCAGGTTAATGACTTTCTTTGCGGTCCCGCCTTTGCTTTCAGCAATATAGTTGACGGTGTCTTCGTTAATGATCAGCGTCTCACTGACGGGCTCAATGTAGCGGGTCCCCACATGCTTCTGCACCAACTCGCGCGTCTTCTTCTGGAATTCGCGATCCACGATTATCCGCTTGGCATACGCCTTGCGCACAACGTGATAAATCGCCGAGAGGGTTCCGTAATAGTCAATAAAGGGACGCAAAAAGGCATCCGGGGAGATGATTTCATAGAGCATCTCTATTTCTTTGTATTCTTTGAAGAAGGTCTTGCGACGGGCCGGATCGCGGAAATGCTCGATGAGCGTGTCGACATCCTTGTCATCAAAGTTGCGCTCAATCAATGCCAGGTAGCCCGGCGCCTGCTGTTCCATCTTGTGTTGAAACAACACCTTGAGCAACTTCAGGTCTTTGACGATGGCGTTGATCTCTGCGCTATCAAACGCCAACGCCTTTTCTAACATGTCGAAAATGCCCACGAAATCGAGCACGAAACCATGCGGCTTGACCATCTCCGCCTGCTCATTTTCATACGGTCGGTTCACCCGGGCAATGGCCTGCAACAGCGTATGATCACGCATTGGCTTGTCGAGATACATGGCGTAAAGCACGGGCGCATCGAAGCCGGTGAGCAGCTTTTCCGTGACGATCAGTATTTTCGGTTGCTGATCCAGCTTACCGAAGCTTTTGCGAATCTGCCGTTCCTTCTTCGGGTCGAGATGGAACTGCTTCAGCAAGGCGGAATCATTGTTGTTGCCGGTATAAACCACCTCGGAATACTCGGCGGGCAGGAACTGGTCCAGCGCATGCTTATAGTGAGCGCAAGCCTCCCGATCCACGCCGACCAAAAAGGCTTTGTACCCCAGCGGTTCCACGTTTGCGCGGTAATGATCGGCCACAAACCGGGCTACTTTCTGAATCCGGTCCTTGCCTTTGAGAAAATTCTTAAGATTTACCGCCCGTTCGAGAATCTTGTTCAACTCCTCAATATCCGCTACGCCCTCGGCTTCGGCCAAGGAAAGAAATTCCTTGTCGAGGGTATCGTGCGGCACCAGCATCTCGTTCGGAGCCAAGCTATAGTAGAGCGGCAGTGTGGTGCCATCCGCGATACTGTCAGCGATGGAATACTTGTGCAGATAGCCTTTGTCATCCTCACAGCCGAAGGTCTTAAAGGTGCCGCGGCCATAGACGGTCTTGTCCACCGGCGTGCCGGTAAAGCCGATATAGGTGGCATTGGGCAATCCCGCCATGAGGAAATTTCCCAGATCGCCGCCGGTGGTGCGGTGGGCTTCATCAATCAGCACATAGATGTTCGACCGGGTATTGATGTCCGCCGGCATATCACGGAACTTGTGAATCATGGTGACGATGATACCCCGATAATCATCGCGTAACAGCTTGTTCAGTCGCGTAATGCTGTCGGCATGCTCGAGATTGCCCAGCCCCAGCGCGGCCAGGTTCTTGAGCATTTGATCTTCCAACTCGTTGCGGTCGATCATCAGCAACACCGTGGGTTTGTCCGCTTCCGGCGCATGGAACAACCGCTCCGCGACCTTGATCATGGTAAAGGTCTTGCCACTCCCTTGCGTGTGCCAGACCAGACCGCGGGTGCGCTGAGGATCGAGGGCGCGATGAACCGTGGCCTCCACCGCCCCGGTTTGGTGCTGGCGCAGGATGTATTTATTCAGCTCCTCATCCTTTTCCGCAAAAACGATGCAGTCCTTCAGGAAAGCAAGGAGGTTCGGGATTGAACAGAAGGTCTTCACTTTCTGCTCCAGACGGCCGGGAATATCACCGGAGGGCGGACATTCCTGTCCGCCTCTTTCCGTTAGCTTCCAATTGAAGATATTCCGGCGGACCGTGTTCCAGGTCACACCATACGAAAAGCCGATGGCGTCGGTGGCGGTGAACACTTGTTGCGAGACAAACAGTTCGGGGGTCTCGCGATGATACCGGCGAATCTGGTCCACCCCCAGCGCAATGGCTTCATCTTTGGTGGCGTTTTTGCATTCGATCACCAACACCGGGATACCATTGACCAGAAAGACCACATCCTCCCGGGTGCCATAGTGGCCATTGTGATAGGCCCACTCCTCGGTGACCTCGTACACATTGCGTTCCGGACGGTCGTAATCAATCAGGACCAAATCACGTTCGCGCTTCTGCTCATGATCAAAGAACTTGCCCCGATTGCGCAGGTGCTCGACGAAATCCCGGTTACCGTAAATGTTTGCGTGCAGATGCCGGAATTGACCCGGCAGCGCGCCCTCCGCCTCCGCGTACCGCGGATTGAATGCCCGCACCTGGGCGTCGAGCACATCATCGAAGAACAAGGAGGGTGGCCCTTTATCGGAGTCTCCCCGCTTGCCGCGGCGGGCCTCCGCCTCCTCACGCGGCACAAAGGTCCAGCCGACCTCCTGCGCATAGGCGAGGATGCGAGCTTGAACGGTTTTGTGTTCGCTGGGTTTCTTAATCCTCAAAATAGTCTCGGTCGACATCTTTGATGCGGTAAACCTGTTTGTCGGACACTCCAACATTGTGCTCGATCATGAGTGACGCCAGTCGTTTCCCATTGATCAGTATCACTTTCTGGGTCACCGATTGCGCATATTCCCTCGCGTTCCCACGAAAGTCGCTGGTCGTGATGAAAATGCCCTTGCTGGCCTTCTTCCCGGCTAAGGCTCCGACAAAGTTCTGGATTTCATTTCGACCGACCGGATCCTGCCATCGTTTGGCCTGTACATAAATCTCGCTCAGACCAAGGCGATCCTCATTGATCACGCCGTCGATCCCCCCGTCGTTCGAGCGCTGAGTCACCGTTGCAGCCTCTTCCCGCGAGCCGCCGTAACCCATCGCAAAAAGCAAATCAATGACCAGCTGTTCAAATTTGAAGGGGTCCATATCCCCCATAAGTTGAATCAGCTCATCGGCAAGCGCGGCGTTGAGCTCGAGGGAGGCGGACTCGATACGTTCAAGCGGAGTGGAATCGTCAACCAGCTTCTGAACTTTCGATACGGATTCCGTCTTCTTTTCGCTGGTACTGGACGACCAGAATGCTTGAAATGAGGGATATTGCTTCAAGTCTTCGGTGGAGAGCGTTTGCGGATTAGTGGCAAGAAAGCGACGCCCCTCGTCATTTATGAAATAGCGCCCGCGCAAGGGCCGATCGAGCAGACCCGCGCGGAACAAATAATACAAGGCCCAGTTTGCACGATTGGCCAACACGGTTTGCGTTCCGCTGGGAAGCAACTCTGCCTGCTCCTCCTTCGTCAATTTCAAATCCTTCGCAAACTGACGAACCACATCGCGTGGGTGATGTTCCTGTCCATCTGCACACATCTTCAGGGCCGGCAACAGGAAGGCTTGGTAATCAGGTATTGGCATCTTTCTACTCCTAGCCAAAGATATTTGAAATTAATTGGTGGCAATAGGTGTTTGTGAATGTCTCGACGTTCTGGGTGGTACAAGTGTTCAGTGTTCAGTGTTCAGGAGGCCACCGCCTCTCCGACTCGGG
>PWVE01000154.1 GCA_003562335.1 PVC group bacterium | reverse complement strand
GGTCGGCGCGATTCTCAGATGTCTCGACAAGCTCGACATGACAAAGTCCCTTCATACTCAACAACAGACTCCACACACGCTCCTCCCAATCAATTACGCCACCAATTTCTTACAGCGCAATCGGCTCCAGCCTCACGGAACGTTCAACAGCCAACAAAGAACAGCCAATGTAATTAAGATTGCGAGTACGATCACGATCGGGGACACGAACATCGCGCCGTCAACTTCGCCGCAAACCAAACCGGGTGCCACCCGGAACCTTCCAATCCTTGGAAGGCGTTTGGGGTGTGTTTTCCAAACGTTGGACGCCCCCAAATGCGGCGGATCAATGCCGATGGATATCGCGATGCATTAGGCGTCGGGTATAAGCCAGGCGTTCGTCGTCCGACATGCTGTCAAGCTTGGCTCCCAAATGGTCGTCATCCTCCATTTCCAACAGGCGGCAGACATGGTCGATGACGTGGGGCGGGAATACCCCGTAGTCATCGTAGAGCGCACGGCGGTCCAACAGTAATTGGGCCGCATGTACACAACTGGGCGGTAAGGCTTCCAGGCGGTTAAGCAGTTCCGGGTCTTTGAAGATGTTCCCTTCCACCCGGGTGCGTTCGGCCGTTTCCAGCATGTCCGGTTGCGTAAGGCCGTGTTCGGCGGCTGTTACGAGGCCGGCCAGTAGGAGGTGCCCGTGGGCGGACCCGTCAGGCGAGCGGATTTCCACCGTTTGCCGACCGCGATCATCGTTGTAGGGGTCGGTCTCGCTGGGATTGATAATGCGGGCGAGGTCTGCGCCACCGGACCAGCCAAGTGGAACCCGAATCAGCACGGACCGGTTCGAGTCGCTCCAGCAAACCCGGGTGGGTGCTTCCTGGTTCGGCACCAAGCGCCTGAATGAGGTTGCGACCGTATTACCGAAGGCCGAAAGCGTCGGGGCGTAGGTGGTCAAGCCGCCGATCATTTTAAGTGCCTCCGTGGACAGCGTCCCTTCTTGCCCGGACATAATGTTGCGCCCGTTTTTTATCAGCTCCAAGTGGATATGATACCCGTTGCCCGCGACCCCCTCTTCAATTTTAGGCGCAAAAGTGGCAATCATTCCGTTGAGGAAGGCGATTTCGCGGATAATCCATTGGGCGATGGATAAAAAATCGCCCATTTCCTCAATCGGATGCGAGTGGAATTCAATTTCGTGCTGTTCAGCCCGGCGTCCGGCCAGTTGCGGTTCCCCGGAGGCCATCGCTTCGATGAACCCGACTTCCGAGTGCGCATATTTGATCGCGCCCGTAATACGCGATAGATGCCGCAGCATTTCGTTCACCACGTTGTTGCTCTTGAAATAGGGTGCTGCCGCATGGTAGCCCGCTTGGCGGGGCGGAATGTAGTGTTCGCCTTTATTTTCGGCAATCAGGTAAAACTCCGGCTCGCCCAACGCCCATAGCTCGCAGCCGGTGCGTTCTTTGAAGCGTTCGTGCGCCAACGCCAGAATATTGTCCGGCGTAAACGGTGCGCGTTGTCCATCGCGGTCGAGGAAGCGGCAGATAAAGTCCAGGCTGGTGTGGTCGAACGGATTAATAAAGGCCGAGCGGTAGACCGGTACCACGTATAAATCCGAGGCACCCGCATCCACAAATCCCTTGAAGAGGGAGGAACCGTCCACGCGCTCGCCCGCCGCCAGGATCCGGTCGGCCTGCTCCATATTGGAGAAGGGCAACCGCAGCTCCTTCAGACGCCCGTCGCCACCGGTGTAGCGAAACGTAAAGCGTTCGATGTTTTTGGTGCGCACGACCTTTAGCAGGTCTGAGCGTGTAAATTCACTGCGCTCTTTACCCAATAATTCTTCCAGCGGATTCGCCAAAGCAAACGTCTCAGTCATTAGTTATCTCCTGGGGGTGAAATATAAATGCGTAACGTTGGTGCCAGTAAAACATGTGGGCACCTGGATGGCAACTGTCCATTCTGTGTGCCGGGTTAAGCGGTCAGGGAAAACGTAAGCGGGGGCCCCGGCTCATGTCGTTTTGGCGGTGCCCGCAAGCTCCATGTTGTCAATGAGACGAGTGGTTCCGATGCGCACGGCTAACAGGGCGAGGGCTGGCTGCGAAAGGGTCGTGACAGGCGTGAACCGCTCGGCATCGACGATGGCGAGGTAATCGATATCCGCGTCCGGAGCGGTCCGTATGGTTTCCTGCATCGTGGCGTGCAGTGCCTGTGCATCGCGTTCGCCGGCATCAAATTGCTGGCGCGCGGCCTGTAAGGCGCGATACAGGCAAGTGGCCTGCGCCCGCTGGGCGGGCGAAAGATAGGCGTTGCGTGAACTTAACGCCAACCCATCCGCTTCACGCACAGTGGGCACGTCTACAATCTGTACCGGGATATTGAGCTCGCGAACCATGCGCTGGATGAGCCATAGCTGTTGGGCATCTTTACGGCCAAATACCGCGACTTGCGGTTGTACCGCCCAGAATAGTTTCGCCACCACGGTTAAGACCCCCTTGAAATGACCGGGACGCGAGGCGCCCTCGAAGGTATTAGCAGTCTCCTCTTCCGACACAAAAACGCCGGGTTGGGCCGGATACATATCGGTCGCCGTTGGCGCAAAGACCAAGTCCGCTCCCGCCTGCGCACACTGCGTACAATCGCTTTCCAAATCGCGCGGGTACCGTTCGTAGTCTTCACCGGGACCAAACTGCGTGGGATTCACGAAGACGCTCACCACCACGACGTCGGCAGTCTCGCCTGCGCGCCGAATCAGGGCGCCATGCCCGGCATGCAGTCCGCCCATGGTCGGCACCAAGGCTATGGTTTTGCCCTGTCGGGCCCATTCGCGCGCCTGCGCCTGCATGGCATTTACGGTGTAAATCACGTTCATGATCCAAGTGTTCAGTGTTCAGTGTTCAGGGGAATTACCCCATCCTGAAACCTGAACACGCCGCGCCCCTCCACAAACGCCAAGACGTTTGGAATTCGTCCCTCTCTGCGGACAAGAGGAACCTACATCAGGCTGCCGTACTGGGCGCTGCCATAAATGGCGTTATCGCCGAGCATCTCTTCGATGCGCAGCAACTGGTTGTATTTGGCGACCCGGTCGGTGCGGCTCATGGACCCCGTCTTGATTTGGCCCGCGTTGGTGGCCACCGCGATATCGGCGATGGTGGTGTCTTCGGTCTCACCCGAGCGATGGCTGATGACGGCGGTGTAGCCGGCGCGCTTGGCCATTTCGATGGCGTCCAGCGTTTCGGTGAGGGTGCCGATCTGGTTAACCTTGACCAGAATGGAGTTGGCGACGCCCATGTCGATACCCTTCTTGAGGAACTTGGTGTTGGTAACGAACAAATCGTCGCCCACCAGCTGACAGCGGTCACCCACCGCATCGGTTAGCTTCTTCCAGCCGGCCCAGTCGCTTTCGTCGCAACCGTCCTCGATACTGATGATGGGGTATTTATCAATCCAATCCGCATAGTATTCCACCATTTGCGCAGCGGAACGCTTTGATTTATCGCTCTTCTTGAAGACGTACTTCTTTTGCGACTTGTTGTAGAATTCGCTGGCGGCGGCGTCGAGTGCGATGAAAACATCCTTGCCCGGGGTGTAACCGGCTTTTTCAATCGCCTGCATAATGACTTCCAGTGCCTGTTGATTGCTGGCGAGGTCCGGCGCAAAGCCCCCTTCATCGCCCACGGCTGTGCTCAGGCCCATCTTTTTCAGAACCGCTTTCAGGGAGTGAAAGACTTCGCCCCCCATACGCAATCCTTCGGAGAAGGACTTGGCGCCCTTTGGCATGATCATAAATTCTTGAATATCCACCGGGGCGTCGGAATGGGCACCACCATTCAGGATATTCATCATGGGGACCGGCAGGCATTTGGCGTTGGCCCCGCCGATATAACGGAACAGCGGCAATTCCAGATAAGCGGCCGCCGCGTGGGCCACGGCCATGGACACGCCGAGCATAGCGTTAGCGCCAAGTTTGCTCTTGGTGGCGGTGCCGTCCAATTTGAGCAGGGCTTGGTCGATGGTGGTTTGGTCCAGCGCGTCGTAGCCGTCCAGTGCATTGGCAATGGTAGTGTTGATGTTTTTGACCGCCTTTTGCACGCCCTTTCCGAGGTAGCGGCTTTTCACGCCGTCCCGCAATTCCAGCGCTTCATTTTCACCGGTGGAGGCTCCGGACGGCACGGCGGCGCGTCCGACCACGCCACTCAATAACGCCACTTCGACTTCCACGGTGGGGTTGCCCCGTGAATCAATGATTTCGCGACCGACAATATCAATAATTTCCGACATGTGTACGACTCCTTATGGTAATGGTTTTGGGGTTGGAAAACGTTCGCGCGGACTTTAGACTAGCTCGCCATCATGAAGCAAGCAGGAATAATTCGTAAGGGGATCCTGGGCGGAAGTTTTAATCCGGTTCATATCGGTCATTTAATTTTGGCGCGGGACGCGCTGGAGGCGTTTGCGCTGGATGCCGTGGTGCTGATGCCCTGTGCCGTACCGGCTCATAAACCCCCGGAGCAGTTGGCCCCGGCGGAGGACCGGGCGGCTATGCTGGACGCCGCCTTGGCGGATGACCCCCAACTGGAATGGTCGCGTCTGGAGTTGGATCGGCCTGGCACCTCTTACACGGTGGATACGCTGCACGCATTGCGTGCTGCAGAGCCGGGGATCGTTTGGCACTTTATCATTGGAGCGGATACCCTGCCGGAATTAGCCAGTTGGCGGCGGATTGAAGAGCTTCTCGAGTGGTGCCGGTTTGTCACCATGCGCCGTCCCGGGATGCCTGGCCCGGCTGATTTGCGCGCTTCGATTCGCCTGCCTGCCCCCTGGCCCGACCGGCTGTTGGCGGATTGCTTTGCGGGCCACTTAATCGATGTATCGTCGTCCGAAATCAGAGAGCGGGTGGCGCAGAATCGCTCCATCCGCCATCTGGTACCGGCGACGGTGGAGACCTACATACGCCAGCATCGGCTGTATTGATTCACGCCTGTATGCATCAAGTGTGGTGTATTCGTCCGAATTAGCCGTACCGCCATGACCGTTGGCCTGCTCATCCATTTCTGGCCTTGGGGGTATTCACCCGCACGTTTGCGGATATCGTAACAAGCGATAGTCCCCCGTTCTTTTGACTTGTCGCCGTGGTCACACTTCGATAAGTGTGATCCTATGAATGAGCCACTTCAACCGACGCTATGGCGCACTTGTCGCGCGTTGGCCAGTCATCAGCGCCTGCGCTTGTTGCAGGTACTGGACAAGGGTGGGAGCATGACGGTGTCCCAAGTGGCCGACGAAGTCGGGCGCCCAGTGAACGCAGTCAGTGAAAATCTGCGCGTCTTGAACGCCCGCGGGCTCCTACGCGTACGCAGGCGCGGCCGGTACGTGTACTATCGCGTTGGTGCTGATACTTCTGTTCCGGGTGCTGCTGAATTATTGGGAGCTGTGATGAGCGCATTGGGCGCAGGCCGTGACGGTCGGGCTTCCGTTTTCAGGGTTTTGACAGGGGTCACCCATTATCGGCGACACCAAATTCTCTACGAATTACACCAACGCCGCTGTACGTACGGCGAACTTATCCAGCGTAGTAAAATTCCCAGCCCAGCGTTGAGAAGACATTTACGCAAATTGCGCGCAAGAGGGTTGATCGAGCTCGAAGATAGAGTATATCGGGTAAGCCAATGCCGCGACTCACTTCGCCGTACATTACTCAAACTAACCTCACGCCCGCCCGCATGACGATCACACTCTTCGAAGTGTGATCCCGCGCTTGATGCTGAAAATGTGTTCCGCTTACCTCTTGCCCCATGCCGGGGCCGGGCCATCAAGTTGCAGGGGTAAGGCCACCCGGCGGCCTTGCGCCGCGCTGCGGGCGACCGCCTCAACGAATTCCATGTATTTGACACCATCGGCAAACGTGGTGTGGGTGATGTGTTCGTTACTGCGGATGGCGTTAACGAATTCTTCTTCCACCCGCCAGCCGCCCTGTTCATCGGCCGGTATAGGAATAGGGGCGAGCGCCTCGTCCCCACGCCGGGCACCCGTCAGTACCCCGTCATGGAAGCGCAATACCCCCTCTGCCCCATACAACCAAATGCCTGCCCCCGACTTGAGTACAGTGGCCGCGCTCTGCTGCAGGTGCAGTTGTGCGCCACATGCCATGCGACCCAATACATCCACATGATCGGGCACGTGGACGGTACGCAAGCGACCTTCGGAACTGCGATTCCGGCGCGTAAAGGTACGGGTTTCGGCCAGCACGGATTCGGCTTCGCCGACCCAGCGCATGATTGTTTCATACACGATGCCGAGCATCGCGACATTGAGTCCGCTCAAATCACGGTCACGCCGCCAATGCACGTCCGGTATCGACTCGGGAAACGGCGCGCTGGTGGTTTTGGGATATGATGTAACTTGGTGTTAGCGCCCGCGCCCACAACACCTACGCGTATGGTGTCAGCTGTCATTATGTATTCCTCCCAAAAACACGTTTTGCCCTTGCCAATTAGGACGTAATTGCCGGTTGGCAACCGTCAGTCACGGTCGGAACCGTGGACCTTTTGTAACATTTCACGCGCATGGGATATGGTCAGTTCGGTTAACGTACGGCCGCCCAGCATACGTGCAATCTCCTCCACGCGCCCGGATTTGTCCAGCGGCTCGACGGTGGTGTGTGTGCGTTCATTCACTACTTCCTTGCGCACGGCGTACTGGCGAGTGCCGTGCATCGCGACTTGTGGCAGATGGGTGATGCACAGGATTTGATGATGCGCGGCGACAGCCGCCAGCTTGCGACCCACCGCTTCGCCGGTTTCGCCACCGATATTGGCATCGATTTCATCGAAAACGAGAATGGGTATCTGGTCGTGACTGGCCAGCACCGCCTTGGTGGCCAGCATGACCCGTGAGATTTCTCCGCTCGACGCGATTTGGCGCAGCGGCCGCAGGCCCTCGCCTAGATTGGGTTCGAATTGAAATTCCACCTCGTCCAAGCCATTAGCGTTGGGCTCCCCCGTCTCCAGTGCCACCTGAAAGCGCCCGCGCGCGAACCCGAGCGCTTCGAGCTCGGCCGTGATGGCAGCGGCTAATTGCTCCGCCGCTTCACGGCGCTGGGTGCTCAGTGTACGCCCGCGCTTAACCAATTCCTGCAAGGCGGTCTGCCGCTCCTGGTCCAAGGTGGCTAGGCGCTCCTCCCGCTGTTCCAAGTCTGCCAAGCGCTCCCGAGCGTTGTCCAACTGGACCAACGCGTCATGGATCGTCGGTCCATATTTGCGCTTCATGCGCTGATAGGTCGTCAGCCGCTCATCCAACCAGGCCAGGCGGGCCGGGTCGGCATCAATTTGATCCACGCGCTCCGCAATCGATTCCGCTACTGCGCGCAACAGCCGGGAGGCCTCATCTACATCCGTCCGCCAAGCCGCAGCTTCGGGCATAAGTTTTGCCAAGGCGTCCAGCGCGCGCAGAACACTGGCCAACGTGTCGACCGCACAGCCCTCTTCCTCCGTCAGCCCGGCGGTAACCATTTGCGCGTGCGCTAAAATCTGTTGGGCGTTGCCCAGCAAGTCATGGTCGGCGACCAGTTCGGTTTCCTCTTGTTCCGACAGTTCAGCCTCGGTGAGTTCCTTGACCTTATGGCTCAGCAATTCGATTTGGGCCGTCACCTGCGCGTCATCGGTATTTAAAGCGGCTTGGCGCTGTTCAATCCCGCGCACCACGGCATATTGTTTTTCATACTGATCCCGCGCCTTAAAGCAATGGCCGAACGCATCGAGGATATCGCGTTGGATGGCGGTATGCAGCAGGGATTGATGATCATGCGGTCCGTGCATGTCAACCAGCCGCGCCCCGATCTGCTGCAAGGCGTTCAAGGTCACGGGCTGGTCATTGACCCAGGCTTGGCTGGCCCCGCCTTGGCGGATGGCGCGGCGCACAATTAACTGGCCGTCCTCCATGGCATCCAAGCCCAATTCGTCCAAGGCCGCCTGGATGGGGTCGGGATCGCTCAGCTCAAACAATGCTTCGACGGCAGCCTGGTCGGCCCCGCTCCGGATCAGCGATTTGTCGGCGCGCTCGCCCAATAACAGGCCAAGCGCGCCGATCAGAATCGACTTACCCGCGCCGGTTTCACCACTGACAATATTCAGTCCGTGGCCAAAATCGACGCGGATATCCTCCACCAGTGCCAAATTCTTGACGCGTAGGGAGGTCAGCATGAACGAGCCACCGTTAGAAGTCGAATTGCGCTCGCATTTGCAGGATGTCCGCATTACCGGAATTCTTCAGATCGGCACGAACATAATTGGCCATGAAGCGCGTGTTGGGATTCAAATACCAATTCAGGCCGACCGTGGCATTCCGCAGGTGGCCGCCGTCCACCGGGTCATCGTCCAAATCCAATTCCGAGTAACGAACAGCAACTTCCCACGCGCCCAGCCCGTGACCGCCGGCGCGGAAATTATGGCGGGGCCGCGTCCGCCCGAACGTACCGGTATTACGGTTGTAGGTGCGGTGCTCACCGGTCAGAAAATAACCGGCGTACACGTAGAAACCGCCCAGGTTGGCGCTACCATCATAGGCAAAGTCTTCCGTCTCCCGCAAACTAACCCGCGCATTATGCCACTCCGCCTGCAAGGTCGCCGGACCATGCGTGGCCGCGAATTCCACGCCCACCAAGTCGACCCGGTCCGACGGAACCGGCCCCGTTGACACCATCACCGGTGCGATGATTGATTCCGGACGCGAGGCCACGCTATATTCGTTATCGTCCGGCTTACGCCGGATGGTGGCGGCACCCAGATGAACCCACGTGCGGCCGTCATCCGTATAGACCGGTGCCGTAGTGATACGGGCCGATACGTTGTGATGACTGTTGCTTCCCGATGCGCCTAGTGCGTTAGTGCGTTTGGTGGCCCCCACCGCCCAGGTAGCCCGGCCATCCCACACGGCATTGTGGATCCCGATACCGTTGGCCCAATACTCGTTAAAGGCGGCCGACAATCCACGTTCCATGAAGCCGTGGAAAATATTGCCCGAGAGCTGTTCCAACGAGTAGAACTCAAGAAAGCGGCCCACCCGGATGGTGCCCAGCAACGGTACGTTACGCACACCGACAAACGTCGTAAGAAACCGGACATCACCGGCAGCCAGTTCATATTCCACATTGAAGATGGTGTGTTCGTGAAGCGAGCCGCCGAGGGCCAGCCGTCCGCGGCGAAAACGCGTTCCACTATCAAAATCGCCCACGTCTTCGGTCACGCGCGAATCCGCGTCGAACCCGGCGAAATCGAGTTGCATGCGACCGGCCAACCGCAGCTGGACGCTCCCATCTGTGCTGCGAAAATGAAGGCCGTCCTGCCAGGCCGCATTGAGCGGTACCCCACTGCCCTGCGTCTCCAATTCCTGCACGCGCGCTTCGAGCGCGGACATGCGTGTTTCCACATCGCCTTGTGTGGTTGATCCCGCCAGGGCCACCATTAGCCCCAGCACCCCTACTTGTACTTGCTTATTCATCAATCAAACGATCCTCTCCAATAATCCTGGTTTTTCGTTCCCTGCCCGGCACCGTTCACCCCGTCCGCGCAGGCACAGGGCGAACGCTACCCAGCCGACGCGCGCAAAGCAATCTTTAAAGGGGGATCGGATATCTAATCGAACGGATTGTGACCTTGTTACTTCACAGCTGCTCTGGTAGAAAAACCAGCAGGATGCCTTTTGGATACAACGAAGCAGACACTCGGGCGAAGCTAATTGATCCTGCCATTCACCAGCGTGGATGGACGGAGGACTTGATTCGCCGGGAGGAAACGGCTGGCACCGTCGATGTCATCGGCGGCAGGCCGCGCCGTCGTTCGCGCGGGAAAGTGGATTATGTGCTTCGCGTAAAGATCAATCCGGAAACTCAGCCCGTTGCCGTTGCACTGATCGAAGCCAAGCGGGACGACCTTCCACCCGGCCATGGACTTGACCAAGCCAAGGGGTATGCCACCTGCAAGCGGCTAAATGTGCCGTTCGTGTTTGCATCCAATGGACACCAGTTCGTCGAGTTCGACCGCGTCACGGGCCACACGACAGCCCCACGCCCGTTGTCGGATTTCCCTGCCCCGGACGATCTACGTGCCCGCTACGAAGAACAGCTGGGCTTCTCCCTGGCAACACCGCAGGCGAAGCCGCTCTTGCAACCCTATACAGGCGGCGAAGGAACACGGCGTTACTATCAGGACGCCGCGATTCGCGCTGTATTCGAGAAATTCGCGCAGTGCGCACTGGCCGGGAAACCGCAGCGCGCCTTGCTCTCCCTTGCCACCGGCTCCGGCAAGACCTTTATCGCCGTGAACCTGCTGAAACGCGCGGCGGACGCCGGGGAACTGAAACGCGCGTTGTTCGTCTGCGACCGGGATGAATTGCGGTCGCAGGCATTGCGCGCAATCCCGTCGATGCCATCACTGGCCAGCCACTCTCACCGGCGCAAATTGACAAAATGTACCGCGAGTACCAGTACGAGAACGCCATTCTGCTCCCCGACCGGGTACTCGCCATGTGCACGGACTTGTTCAAGTACCTGATTGAGACGGGTGGTCCCGAACAGAAGACCATCATTTTTTGCGCCCGGGACCGTCACGCCGATGACGTAGCCGTTTGTCTGAACAACCTCTACGCCCAATGGTGCGAAACGGAAGGCCGGGAACGACTCGACACCTATGCCTTCAAGTGCACGGCTGCCAGCAGTGGCAACGACCAGTTACCCGACCTGCGCGCCTCGTCGCGCAGCCACTTCATCGCCACCACCGTGGACCTGTTAACCACCGGTGTGGATGTGCCGTGCGTGAAAAACATTGTCTTCTTCAAGTACCTGCAATCGCCGATCAGTTTTCACCAGATGGTCGGGCGCGGTACCCGGATTGACGAGGTGACCGGCAAACTCATGTTCCGCGTCTATGACGACACCGATGCGACCCGGCTGTTCGGCGAGGAATTCATTACCAAGCCGTCATCGGGTGGTGGTGGCGGTCCGGGACCGGAACCGCCCGTGCCGCCCGAACCAACCATCAGCGTCGCAGGCTTCGACGTCCACGTTACGCCCGCTGGAAGCTTCATCATCACCGAAGTGGATGGCAAGGCGATGCCGGTCCCGATTGCGGAATACAAGGCACAACTTACAGCCCGGCTGGTGGAGGAAGCCCATACGCTGGATGCATTCCGCAAACTATGGGTGGACCCTCCCCCCCGCCAGGAGCTGGTCGACGCCTTGGTCACCTCCGGCTACTCGCCCGCCGTCGTTCGGATGGTGGACGAAAAGCAGGACTACGACCTGTATGATGTCCTGGCCGAGCTTGGCTGGGGCATGAACCCCCGTAGCCGGCACGACCGGACGCTCGCCTTCAGTTACAAACACGAAGACTGGTTGAATGGCTTGCCGCAACCCGCCTGCCAGACCATCCGCGCCATCGCCGGACAATTTGAGCGCGGCGGGACAGACGAACTTGAAAATCCACAGATATTCCAGATTGCCGAAGTCAAGCAGGCCGGCGGCCTCGCCGCCCTGCAAGCTGCCGGGACACCGGCCGACCGGTACCCGACCGGGAATCCTATCCGACCGGTCCCGTCTGTCCAGACCCAGTGTGGCGGGGTCATGATTATAGGTGCTTATCCGTCGGCCCGCTTTGAAAGTCGGCGGTCGCCGGTCAGTGGTCGACGCCGCTTGATTCCGATTGCAGACAACCTCCAGCCTTTTGGTCCCGAGGTGTACTTCGACGGGACGCAGGTGCGGCGGCTTGAATCGGCTCATGGTCTTAGCGCATTCCTTCTTTCCCCGCTGGGCCTTACTGCCGAGGATTGCTGGATAACGGATCTGGTTAAGGTATTTCCATACAAGCCAGCGCATCGGGACAGTTGTGCGGATGTTGTACCCGGTTTTCAGGCCCCGGTATTGCGTGGTTGCTTCATGGAGCTGGCCCGCGCCAGCTTGCCGTGGATCGAAGACGAATGCGCACTGTGTGAGCCCCGGTTGATTATCACGTTGGGCGAAGAAGTGGCCCGCGCCATTTCAGGGTCATCTGCGTCCGCGAATAAACTCTTGGCGCCCGAACCATGCTATCCCGCCTGTTTGGGTGGTAGGCCCACTTATTTCTGCCCCCATCCTGATGGCTGCCGCCGTTCAGACAAATGGCGTGAACGTATGGAAATGATTGTGGGCCGAATACAAGGTGAATGGATGGAGAAGACGTGATGAATCTATCCCCACGATTCTGGCCGATATTTTTTGAGGTGTACGAGCATCTTCCCCGGCAGGGGCCAGGAACCCGGGCCTCCACCGCCAAGGCACTCAAAATGTGTCGAGGTCTGCCCAGTGCACCCGCGATTTGTGACCTTGGGTGCGGGATTGGAGCACAGACGCTGGATCTGGCCGAACTCACTTCCGGCACCATTACCGCGATCGATCTTCATGCCCCGTTTATCCAGAACCTTCAAACCAAAGTAGAACGGCGCGGGCTTGCCGATCGTGTAAAGGCCCAAGTGGGAGACATGAGTCAGCCAGATTTTCCGCCCGGAGCCTTCGATCTTATTTGGTCCGAGGGCGCGTTGTACAATATAGCCATTCGCGAGGCTCTTCACGTGTGTCGAGGATTACTGCGCCCGGGCGGGTATCTGGCGTTTACCGATGCCGTGTGGCGCAAGGCCAACCCTCCACCAGCGATCAAGGCAGGATTCGATCAGGACTATCCAACGATGGGGCGAGTGCAGGATGTACTGGGCACAATAGTGGAAACCGGATTTGAGTTGGTTGGCCATTTCACCCTTCCGGACGAAGCGTGGTGGACCAACTTCTACACGCCGATGGAAGAACGTATCGAGGAATTGTGCGCTCAGTATGCTCAGGACGACGAAGCCACAGCCATTTGCAACCAGCTTGCCGAAGAGCCCCGCCTGCATCGACAATATGGGGCTTATTACGCCTATGAATTTTTCGTCACCCGGTGGACGGGGGCGTGCGCGTGAACGTGAGTGTCGGTGTATGGCCCCCAGCGGGTTTATCCCGCTGGAGCCGGATCTCCACTGCTACTGACGGCGCCAGTGCAGTGAGTCTGAATTGAGCGAGAGCCGTGGTCGCTCCATCATCGCTCGCTTCAGGCTCCAAGTGCTTTGCGGAGTTTTTCCAATGCTTCACGTCGCTTGCCTTTAGCCATGCGACGAATATTAACGAGTTTCCATTGGAGTGCGGGGAGGTCCTGAAGATGCGGGATACCAAGAGCCCCCCAGTCTGGCTCGCCTTCTTTGAGGGACAGCAGAAAGCGTTTTTCATCGCCGTCCAAACCTTCGCGGACCAGTGTGATTAACTGATCACGGGTTTCAAAGGCAGGCAACGCAGCAGCAAGCTCGCTTGCCGCACATAAAGGTCATCAAGCATCCGGCAAGCCCTCCTGCCTAGGAACCGTGATTTGGTATTTCGTGTCGAATTGGCCGCCGCGAT
>PWVE01000177.1 GCA_003562335.1 PVC group bacterium | reverse complement strand
AGTAGCCAGTGATCGTCTACCGTAGTCGTCGCCGTAGTCGTCCGCCGAAATGGACAGGAATAAGGGGGAGGCGGAGTGGACAGTGAGCAGTAAGCAGTAGCCAGAGATCAGTGATCGGTAATCGGTTAAGATATCTCACCTTCGCAGAATGGGGGCAAGTGGCAAGTGGCGAGTAAGCAGTAAGCAGTGGCCAGTCTTCCCTAGCGCGCGCCTCCTTATCCGCACACGCACAGAACGCAGTCCTGTCCGTGCTCTAATCAATCCTGCTCCTATTCCTAATCGTACTCGTAATCGTAATCGTAATCGATCGATTAGGATAACGATTACGACGGGAATCGGGCCACCACACCGGCCTGCCTGCCCCCCCAAAAAAATATAAAAAAAGTTATTTTTTGGCTTGCAATCAAAGGGGGGGGGGGGTAGTGTGTGATCGGTTGATGGATTGGTAGGTTTCCATCCCAATGAGTGTTCGAAAAAATGGCAACACGCAAAGGAGAAAGATTATGAAAAAGCACAGTGGGATTCATGTTCGGATAATGGTTTTGGCGACGGCTTGCGCGCTGGTGGTGGGGATTAACAATGTGCAGGCGACGGGGTTGATCATCGGTGACGGTGACACGGTGACCTTTAATACGGACAATTTAACATTTGATGGCGATGAAGTCGGGACGCTTGTAGGCGACGTCGCCCTGTTCAGCTTTCAATCGATTGATTTCCAGTCCGGATCGACTATCACTTTGGAGGGATCGAGGGCCATTTGGTTGCAATCGGACAATGGCTTCACCATCAATACCACATTAAGCCTTTCGGGGGCGGCCGGATCTGGTTCAACCGGCGGCGCTGGCGCGCTCGGCGGTGCCAGCGGAGGTAATAATGAGCAATCGGGAGCAGGTGACGGTGGCGGCGGAACGGCATCCGGTCAGGGAGGCGGTGGTGCAGGCTACGGTGGTGAAGGAGGGGGAGGGCACGGCGGTACCCCCGGTGGGCCGACATACTCTAATGAATTACTCTCCGGCGGACTGCTGGGCGGTAGCGGTGGCGGCGGCGGTGGATCGGAAAACGCTGGCGGTGGCGGCGGTGCTGGAGGCGGTGCCATCCGGCTCGAAGCTGGTGGTGCGCTAAGCCTGCAATCCGGCGCCCAAATTCTTGCAAGTGGCGGTGCTGCTGGCGCGACCATACATCGAGCGGGGGGCGGCGGTTCTGGTGGAGCCATTTATCTGCTGGGTGACAGCATTGATGTTGATTCAAGCGCCTTTATCAGTGCAGTGGGCGGAAATGGTGCGAGAACTTCTTCTCCAGATGCAGGTTCGGATGGTGGTGGCGGTGGCGGCGGGCGTATCCTCTTTGATACCCTTGATCTGCAGATCGCTGGATCGCCTCAGGAGTTTGGTTTCCTTACCTCGTCCGGCCAAGCCTCTGTACTTGGAGGGCTCCGTGGAGATGCCCGAACGACCGGAGGAATAAGCCAAGACGGCGATCCCGGAACCATTTACTTTATTCCCGAACCCGGCTCGATGCTGTTGCTGGGTATTGGCGGGCTGATGCTGGCCTTGTTCCGGCGCAGACTCCGGTAATCAACATTCAACAGCCAACAAGGAACAGCCGACGTCCAAACGCGTCGCTGTTCGAGCGTGTCTGTGCCGCACAAGCAGTTGGGTGTTAACAGTGGCAAGTGGCGAGTGGCAAGTGGCGAGTGGCAAGTGGCGAGTGGCGGGGGACAAGTAAGCAGTGAGCAGTGGCCAGTGATCGTCTTCCGTAGTCGTCGCCGTAGTCGTCCGCCGAAATGAACAGGACGATGGGGTGAAGCGGAGTGGACAGTGAGCAGTAAGCAGTAGCCAGTAATCAGTAAGATTAAGGAATAGCGTTTGCCCTGCTTGGTACACGTAGTCCTGATCGCATGCGTATTAATTTATGGAGGCGCGAGGGAAGCGGGACTATGTGTACCGGGGACTAGGTGTATATACATGAAAACGCTGCGCCTCGGCTGCATTTCGTGTTCCAAACCTTGGAACGCGTTTGGGGCCTGTTTCCCAGGCGTTGGAAGTATGCGCTTCGGGGGAGCGTGTGTGGAGGCTGTTGTTGGGTATGAAGGGACTTTGTCATGTCGAGCGTAGCGAAGCGGAGCCGAGACATCTCCGTCTTCGCCAGCCACCGTCGCGTTGGGAACGGATTCAAAGGCGACGCGGCTCGGCGGAGAACGAGATTTTCGACGCTTCCGCCTTCGCCGAAGACGGGCTACGGCGGACGAGCCGCTCCGCTCAAAATGACAGTAGTAAGCTTACGGCCTATGACTGTGTCCAGTGCGGCTAGGTGTCTGCCAACGCAACCATCGCATGCAATCCCCGCGTCAAGCGCGTTGTGGTCGAAAAATCCGCATTTTCCCAACCTTCACTCAAAAACATTGGCGTTTTTGAAGCCGATCTGGGGGAATGAAATTCACCACCCTCTTTGCAGCCTCTATTCACGCATCTTCCCCACAGCGCAATCGGCTCCCCATGCCCTGACACGCTTTGCATTTAACCCTGATTCAGGTACAGTCACCGGCATGTCGAATCGTCGGCGCCCCCTAGGAACCGTCAAAATTTATGAAAAGGGAATCGGTTGACGATTACGGGCGACGAGCAGAGCGAAGCACCAATCGTCCATCGTAATCGCCCGTAATCGTTCACCGAAATTCCCACCGGAGAATACCATGAAAGTCAATACCTGTATTATCGCCTTGAGCGCCCTGCTGATGGCTAACGTTGGCCTGGCTGATCCGTACACTCTGACCAAGGATGTTCCGTACCTGACTCCCGATCGCACTGAAAAACTGGATGTTTACTTGCCGAAAGAGCCGGTATCGACCCCGACACCGGCTATTATCAAAATACACGGGGGCGGCTGGGCCGCTGGCCGCAGGGATAGCAATCGGGCGCGCCATTTCGCAGAAACGTTTACCCGGGCGGGCTATATCGTTTTCTCCATTAGCTACAAATTGATGGCGTATGAACGGGATGAAAATAACCGAATTCTTTATCCGGTGAAAGTCGATGCCTTTCCGCAGAATCTGTACGATTGCAAGAGTGCTATTCAGTGGGTCCGAAAACAGGCGCCAACCTATGACGTGGACCCGACAAGAATCGCGCTCGTCGGCGGCTCGGCGGGCGGACATCTCGCACTGCTAACCGGGATGACGCACGGGACGATTCATGACAAAGGCGGCTTGTATCCGGAATACAGCACAGCCGTGAGCGGAATCATCAGTCTCTACGGGCCCACCAACCTCAGATGGTTCGGCTCGCACATGTTTCATGGCCCGACCGAACCCAATATGGATACCTATTCCCCCATCAACCATATTAGCGCCGACACGCCACCGTTGCTGATCATTCACGGCACGGCGGATGCGACCGTCCCGTACGATAACTCCACCCGCTTCATCGATGCCTTGATCGCCTTTGAAGAAGAAGAGTCGCACGCGCTCGACTACACCATGATTACGGTGGGCGGTGGCGCACATTCCTTTCATCTGACCCCGCGTCAGGGGAATAGATTTACCGATACGCGCCCACAAACACTGGAATTCCTGCGGAAGATTTTTGACCGAGCAGAGTAAATCCCAGGGGTGGGGCACGCGGCTAACAAATGCGCGGCAGCTGTTCGCCGCTGAGCCAGTCCAGTATGCGGTCAACCCCCAACTCATTGCGGTACCACAACTGTCCCCGCGTTTGTGTTTCGAGCACCTCACCAATGTGAACGGCACGGGCGCAGGCCGGATCACGGCGCAATACGGTTAAGGCCCTTTCGGCCTGATCGGGCGGGAGCACGACACAAAAACAACCTTCGTTGGCCACGTAGAGCGGGTCCATGCCCAGCAGCTCGCAAGCGCCGCGCACCGCAGCGGTGACGGGTACCGCCCGTCCCTCAATCCGCAGACGCGCACCGCCGGTGCGCGCGATCTCAATCAGGGCCGTGGCCAAGCCGCCGCGCGTACAGTCCCGCATGACACGCGGCGTACAGCCGGCCGCCAGCAAGGCCTGGACCGGTGCGGCCAGGGCGGCACAATCGCTTTCCAGGGCCTGCTCAAACGCCAATCCTTCACGCGCCGACATAACCGCCATCCCGTGTCGCCCCACATCGCCACTCACGATAATCACATCACCTGGTTGTAGCGCCGCCGGGGTGAGGGTCAGATCGTGTTCCAACACCCCTACCCCGCTCGTATTCACGTAGATCCCGTCGCCCTTGCCATGGTCCACTACCTTGGTGTCGCCGGTCACGATCTGCACCTGGGCGGCGTCGGCGGCCGCGCGCATGGAAGCCACTACGCGCCGTAAATCATCCACCGGCCAGCCTTCCTCCAAAATAAAGCCCACGCTCAAATACAAAGGGCGCGCGCCCACCATGGCCAAATCGTTAACGGTCCCGCAAACAGCCAGCTTGCCGATATCGCCGCCGGGGAAAAAAGTGGGTCGCACCACAAACGAGTCGGTGGTAAAGGCCTGTCGACCGGGGGGCAGGCACAGGGTGGCGGAATCGCAATCGGTTTCGGCGGCCGGGTTGGCGAAGGCCGGCCATATGATGTCCTGCAGCAAGTCATGCATCAGGCGCCCGCCCCCACCATGCGCCAAGCGAATGGTGGCGGACGACGCCACGGGCAAAGGACAGGCGGGCCCGCTTTCCCGTTCGTCTGCACTCATGACGACGCGTCCTCCGCGTGTCGGGCGCGGTAACGATAATAGGCGGCACAGGCTCCTTCGCTCGATACCATGGTGGCCCCGAGCGGATGTTCGGGCGTGCAGCGCGTGGCAAAGGCTGGACATTCGTGCGGCTTTTTCAGGCCTTGCAGGATCAGGCCACTAATACATTCGCCGCTATCGGCGACCGGCAGGGCGTCGAGCGCGAATCGTGTGGCGGCGTCAAAACGGGCATAGGCCGGGCGCAGTCCCAAACCGCTGGCCGGTATTTCCCCCATACCGCGCCACCGGCGCGGTTGTACTTCAAAGACGTCTGCAATCAGTTGGCGCGCCCGCGGATTGCCCTCCGTGCGCACGGCCCGTGCGTACTGGTTTTCCACTTCGGCCCGGCCGGTTTCCAGTTGCCGGACGCAGCAAAAGACGCCGTCGAGAATATCCACCGGCTCGAAGCCGGTCACCACGATCGGTACCCCGTAACGCGTCGCCAGGGGATGGTAGGCGTCAATGCCCATCACGGTACACACGTGGCCGGCCGCCAGAAATCCCTGGACGCGATTGTGCGGAGCCGACAATACCGCTTCCATGGCGGGCGGGACCAGCACATGTGAAACCAAAATGGAAAAATTGGTCAACCCGCTGCGCGCCGCCTGGTAGACGGCCATGGCGTTGGCGGGGGCGGTAGTCTCAAAACCGACCGCAAAGAACACCACTTCGCGGTCCGGATGGTCGCGCGCAATGGTCAGCGCGTCCAAGGGCGAATAACACATCCGCACATCGCCCCCGGCGGCCTTGACCGCCAACAAGTCTTGAGCGGAACCGGGCACGCGCAACATGTCACCAAACGAGCAAAAGATCACTTCCGGTCGTTGGGCCAGCGTGATCGCTTGATCGATAATCTCCACGGGCGTGACGCAAACCGGGCAACCGGGGCCATGCACCAGCGTAATCTCGGGGGGCAGTAATTCGTCCAAGCCGTATTTGACAATGGCGTGCGTTTGCCCGCCGCACACTTCCATGATGGTCCAAGGCTGCGTGACCGTTGCTCGCAGCGCCGCCACCAGTTTGTGCACAGCGGCCGCGTCATGGTATTCGTCGATATATTTCATATCAGGTACGGTTCAGCTTAAGATGCTTGAAGCGGGCGGATTCGTCATCCGGGCCGGGCGCATCGCAGGTCGCCTGCCATTCCGCGCAGGCCTTGTCCACAATACGGGCGGCTTTACGGATTTCGGTGGCGGTGACATTCAGCGGTGGCAGAAACCGGATAACCGTTTCCGCGGTCGCCAAGGCGATCAAGCCGAGCTCGCGTAGCCGCGTTTCCAATGGTTTGGCGGGTTGGTTAAGGACCAGACCCAGCATTAAACCTGCGCCGCGCACTTCCCGGATAAACCCGTATTTGGCGGCGGCTTGTTTTAGTTTGTCCATGAACAGTTCACCCATACGCACCGCATTGGCGCAAAGGTCGTCATCGGTAATCGTCTCGATCAATGTCCAGGCCGCCGCGCACGCCAGCGGGGTGCCGCCAAACGTGGTGGCGTGCGTGCCGACGGTGAAGGTGTCCGCCACGCGCGGGCCGGCCACGATGGCCCCGATGGGAAAGCCGCCGCCCAGGCCTTTAGCCAGTGCAATGGCGTCCGGTTCGATGTCATAGCGTTGGTATCCGAACCACTGGCCGGTCCGTCCCATACCGCATTGCACTTCGTCACAGAACAGCAGAACCCCTTTTTCCCGGCATAACCGGGCCAGGCCGCGCATGAAATCCGTGCGTGCCGGTCGCACGCCGCCCTCGCCTTGAACCGGTTCCACCAGCACGGCAGCGGTCTGGTCGGTCAGCACCGCCCGCACAGATTCCAGATCGTTGAACGTCGCGTGCACGAATCCGGCCGGTAACGGGGCAAACCCCTGCTTCACCTTGTCCTGACCGGTAGCGGTCAGCGTGGCCAGGGTCCGGCCATGGAAGGACTGGTGGAAGGTAATCACTTCGTGCCGGCCTTGTTTCGCGCCCCACAAACGGGCCAGTTTGATCAGGGCCTCGTTAGCTTCCGCGCCGGAATTACAGAAAAAGCATTTCCCGCCGGCCAATGACCGTTGCACCAAGGCTTCCGCCAGGCGCGGCTGCCATTCGTTGTAGAACAGATTCGAAACGTGCATCAAGCGGCCCGCTTGCTGCCGGATGGCCCGGACCAGACGCGGATGGGCGTGGCCGAGATTGGTAACGGCAATGCCGGACAGGAAATCGAGGTACTTGCGACCGTCCGCATCCCACACATACGCCCCCCTACCCCGGACCAGTTCCAGCCCGGGCGCGTAGGACGGCATCACATATTGCGCATGCAACGCTTGGGTGGTGTTGTTTTTGGGCATCGGGTTCCGCGATTATTTGATGATTTCGGTGCCGACGCCGCGATCGGTAAACAGTTCGAGCAGCAGCGAGTGCGGCAAGCCGGCATCAATGATATGGGTTTTCAAAACACCTGCGTGCAGGGCGTCCACCGCCCCCTGAATCTTCGGCAGCATACCGCCGTCAATCACGCCCCGCTTAATCAGGGCGTTAACTTCCGCGACCTTGACGGTCGAAATCCGCGATTCCTTGTCGCGCGGATCGGCCAGTACGCCGGGCACGTCCGACAGGAAGACCAGCTTGCGCGCCCGCAAAGCGCGCGCCAGCGCAGCCGCAGCGTCATCGGCGTTTACGTTATAGATTTGCCGACCGGCATCCCGTCCCAGCGGCGTTACCACCGGCGTGATAGCCGCTTGCAAAAACGCTTCCACCGGAGCGGCGTCCACCTCCTGCACCTCGCCCACATAGCCCCAGTCCAGCGTCTTACCGGTGGCCTTGTCCTTTTGCGTGCGGCGGCGGACGCGAAAGATATCGTCGCCATGAATGCCGCGCGCCTTGCACCCGAACGACTGCAACACGGTAACCAACTGCGGATTCACCCGATGATTCAAGACCGACTCCACCACTTCAATCGTATCGATATCGGTCACGCGCAAGCCTTGCACAAACGAAGCGCGCAAGCCGCGCTGCTTCAGCTCGTGCGATATCGCTTTACCGCCGCCATGCACAATCACCGGCCGCAAACCCACACAGGCCATGAACGCGATATCCTTCAAAATGTTGGCGACGGCGGCCTCGTCCTCCATGATGCTGCCGCCGAACTTGACGACCACGGTCTCGCCCCGAAACCGTTGAATATACGGCAGGGCCTCGATTAATACTGCTGCTTTTTCAATTACTTGTTGCATATCTTTTTTACTGGGGGTTGGGATCCACTACACGATATTGATTTTAACATATTCCTCCGTGATTTCGCAGGTATAAATGACGGCTTCACCGGTACCGATGTTCAAATCCACTTTCAACACGAACCGCGGTTTCTGGATAACGGCCTGCAAATGGGCGTACGGGGTATCGGCGGCCACACCCGCGTGGACCGCCTGCCGGTCATCGTACCAGACATCGACTGCGTCGGGAACGATTTTGGCCCCCGAATAGCCGAGGCAATCCATGACCCGACCCCAAATTGCTTCCCGCCCGGCCCAGGAGGTTTTTACCAAAAACGAATTGGCAATGGCCCGGGCCGCCTTATCGGCGTCCTCGTCGTGGGCGGCGCCGGTCACCTGCACCGTAATCCGCTTGGCGGATCCTTCGCCGTCGTCAACAATCTTCAGGGCCAATTGAGTGCACACTTCTGACACGGCCGCCGCGAAGTCCGCCCAGTCGGGATGGGCCGGATTCAAGGTGGCGCCGTGTGCTGCCCGGCCGTTAGCCATGCCGAGTACGGTGTCGTTGGTGCTTTGATCGCCGTCCACGGTGATCCGGTTAAAGCTGGCGTTGACCGCAGTGGCCAATACCTCCTGCCAAGCTGCCGGTTCCACGGCCGCATCCGTCAGCAGACAGGCCAGCATGGTCGCCATATTCGGCTCGATCATGCCGGCACCCTTGGCGACACCGGTCACCGTAACCGGGCAACCGGCAATGGTCAGCTTCACGGTCCAGTGCTTGATATGCAGGTCGGTGGTCCGCATCGCGTCAGCCGCCGCCAGCCCGCCATCCGGTTGCAGCCGCTCGGCGGCGGCGGCAATGCCTTGTGTTACCCGGTCCATCGGCAGGCGGTCCCCAATATGACCGGTGGAACAAACCCAAACGGTTTCCGGCGGGCAGTCCAGCGCCTGCGCCACGCATTGCGCCATCCGTTCCGTATCGGCCAAGCCGGCCGCACCGGTACAGGCATTCGCGTTGCCGCTATTGATCACAAGGGCGCGGCCGGTGTCACCGGCGGCTAACCGGGCCCGACACCAAGTGACCGGTGCTGCCGGCACCTGATTGGTGGTGAATACGCCCGCCATCGTGGCGGGTGCATCCGAGACCCACAACGCCAGGTCACGGGCGGCGTTCGATTTGATACCGGCTTTCACCCCCGCAGCTTGAAAGCCCGTTGGCAGCATCAGTTCATCCTGGCCTATTAACGCGTTGGTGTTCATTGACTCCTTTACCTGAAGCTCTTGCAAAACCTCCCAGGTCGACACGGAGGTCGACCCTCCGGGAAACAAACAGCGTATTCCACAGGTTTCCGGAGGGGCAGGCTCCCGCCTACGCCAAGGCTGCTACGGCGTGGCAGGCCGTCCTGCCCTCATGAATGGGAGGTTTTGCAAGAGCCTGCCCTCAAAGCGCCACACGTTAGGCCCAAACCCCTTGCGGTTCAATCCTATTCCCGCACCGCCTCGATTTCGGCGTACACGCCGCCTCCGCATAACCGTTCGCCGTCGTACAGCGCACAGACCTGGCCCACTGCCAAGGCCCGCTGGGGCGTGTCCCATTCGACGCGTAGCCGGCCATCGTCCAGAGGGATCACCTTGACCGGGGTGGACGGTGCCCGGTAACGCGGGCGCGCCAGACCAACGGTCGGTGCCGTAAGCGGATCGCCGGTAAAGCTCACTTGGCTCAGCGTACACGCGTCGGCGTAAAGTTTGGGCGTGGCCAGGTCATCGAAGCCCACCACCAGCTCGCGCGTGGCCGGTCGTTTCTCCACCACCACGTAGTTTTGTTTGTAGGTATTGGATGCCACCCCGATCCCCTTGCGCTGGCCCAGCGTGAAGTAGTGCAAGCCACGATGAGTCCCTAACATGCGACCGGCAATATCCACAATCGGCCCCGGCTCGTCCGGGAGATAGGCTTTCAGAAAGTCCGCCATCTTTACTTCGCCGATGAAACAAATGCCTTGGCTATCCTTCTTCTCCGCGTTGGGCAATCCGTGTCGCCGTGCGATGTCCCGAACTTCAGCTTTCAACAGGTCGCCAACCGGGAACCGCGCAGCGGCCACCTGTTCCGGACGCATCAGGGCGAGGAAATAGGTCTGATCCTTGTTCGGATCGCGTCCGGTCAATATCGCGCGCCGACCATCCGGCTGCACCACCGACCGCGCATAATGCCCGGTCGCCACGGCGTCAAATCCGTGGGCCTGGGCCCAGTCGCGGAACACGCCGAACTTGATCTCGCGATTACAAAACACGTCCGGATTCGGGGTGATCCCGTCGGCATAGCCCCGCAGCAGATACGCCACAATCCGTTCGCGGTACTCGTCCATCAAGTTGACCACCTCGAACGGGATGCCCAGATTTTCCGCCACTGCCCGCGCATCGGCCACATCCTGTTGCCACGGACAGTCGCCCACGATGTTGACCTCGTTGATCCAGTTTTTCATGTAGGCCCCGTGGACAGCATAGCCTTGTTCCACCAAGCGGGCGGCCGCCACGCTGCTATCCACCCCGCCGGACAGGGCCACTAGAATGCGTTCGGGAGCAGTTTTCATATTGATCGGGGTCTACTGGCTCGTTCCGTTCGTTGGTTAAAATAAATTATCATGGCCGTACTGTAAGCTCTCTTGATTCGGGGTCAACAGAAGAAGAGGTATTGCAATCCATGCAAAACGTACCCTATACTTAAGACCTATGAGAAAAAACATCTGTTTCATCCTGCTAGTTTTGGTGGTGTGTGGTCCAGTCCGGGCAAACTTCTTTGAGCAACCACTTACACCGCTGCCACGAATTGTCGTCTGTCAAGAGGATGGCATGGCCGTTTTTCGCGACTCGGCGAGCCAGGAAGTCTTCAGACCTGTTGGAAGCAACTATGTACCCGGGTTAGTCCATAAGACGTTTTCGCCTGGATTTTACGATCCGGAACAGGCCGGGGCGGCCTTGGCGAAAATGGCTGAAGGCGGATTTACCACCGTTAGGACCTGGGCTTATCATGGGCACATTAATAACCGCCAACAGGGTTTCTACGCCATGGAGGGCCCTGACTATCACAATCAAGACACCCCGGAACTCTGGCAACCCTATGTTGACAACCTGGTCGATTTTATCGCCCGGGCCTGCCACAACGGCATTTATGTGCACTTGGTAATTGATCGCGAACCGGATACACCATTCTACCGCGACCAAGTAAATAGCGGGTACCCTGACGTTGAAGGCTTTCATCATCGTGAGTATATGACCAGTGGCTCCATTGAGGCTAAGGAGATTTACGTCGCTGAATTGATCGCTAACATTAAATCCAGAAATCCTGATTTGCTTTCGACGATATTCGCCTACGAAATCAGGAATGAAATCCGCGCTGACACCCGTTTTGCGCCCTTTAACCGGACTGAAGGCCACGTCAATACCGTGGCCGGCACGTACGACATGGGCTCTCCTGAATCCCGGCTGGCATGCTTTGAGGAGAACCTCACCTTGTTTCTCAACCGTACCTCGAAAGCGATTAGAAAGGCCGACCCGGAGGCGCTAACCACCGCCAGTATTTTTGCTTATTTGCCCGTCCATAAGGATGGATTGTATGGCGAAGGGTTGCTGCCCATTGACATGCGTGATACCCGGTGGCCAGCTCTTCCCAGGGTCCTCGTTCAATCTGACATAGACTTAGTCAGTTTCCACGGCTACGTTCCGTATGATTGGGATCAGGCCCTGCGCAGTTCAGGTTTCAAACAGGAATTTTTGACCAAGAAGCCCTTTATTTGCGGTGAGTTCGGTGCACATCGCTGGGCATTTGAAACCGTTGAGTTGGCGGGTGCCGGACTGCTTGACTTGCGAAATACCATCTTGGATAGTGGTTTCTCCGGGGCGAATCAATTCACCTGGGATACGAAGGAACACACCCGGTGGACCATGATGGAGGAGGGTGCCGTTATCTTTGAAGCATTACGTTACTAACCTTTAACTGGTAAATATTATGGAAAATTCTCTTCAACTCCAGTGGCCGTTCTGGTTTGTTGTTTGCGCCTACGCCGCGCTGCTGACGGGTATCAGTGTTTACGTCGGGCGCATGATCAAAAATACCGACGATTTTTATCGTGGGGGCGGCAATAATACCTGGTGGGCCAGTGGGTTGTCGTTTTTTATGACGACCACCTCGGCCTCAGTCTTTGTGGCGAATGCCTCATTTGCCTACAATTACGGTCTACTAAACACATTCCTGATCATTGCCCAGCTGCCGGTTTTCATCTTGGGCTACTTCGTTTTTGCCCGCTTGTGGCACCGAACCGGCTGTGGATCCGCGATTGAATTTATTGATCATCGCTATGGCACCCCCACTACCCGATTCTTCCTGTGGACCGGCATCCCTATCCGCCTGCTGGAAAACGCGTTGCGTGTTTATGTGACGGCGGTCTTGCTGGAGGCGCTTTTTGGTATTCCCATTTTCACCGGGGTCATCATAACCGCTGGTTTGGCCTTAATCTTTACCTTGGTGGGTGGATTCCTGGGCGTGGTGATCACGGATGCCCTACAGGCCATTTTATTGGCGGTCATCGTTGGGGTGGTCGCCATTCTGGCGTGGTCACAGATTGGTTCGCTCGACAACTTCATGTCCTCCCTGCCGGAAGACTACTGGACGTTGAGGCCCACCGATGGCGTTATGGACCTTCCGATGATCATAGGCTGGATATTTGTAGCGGCCTTTGCCTGGAATGCCAACTGGAGCCTCGTCCAGCGGTTTGTTTCGGTACCCACCGAGCGGGACGCTGCAAAAGTTTCACTGATGGGGGGCGTGGCTTACTACCTTATCTTTCCGGTGTTGGCCGTTCCCCCCATGTTGGCGGCGGCTTTACTTCCCGAACTGCGCGGCACACCGGAGGTGGAGCACTCGTACTTCCTTATTGCCTGGGAGGTGCTGCCTCAAGGGCTGTTGGGCATGCTTTGTTTTGGAATCTTCGGCGCCACGATCACCGCACTAAATTCAGAGCTTAACGTGATGTCGCAGGTTATAATCAAGGACGGTATCCGGCGCTGGGTTTCCGGTCTGAGCGAGAAGTCGGAACTTTTTATAGGACGCATTATTATCGTCATACTGCTTATCTTGTGTGTCGTGGTATCCATTAGAATTCGGGAATTTGGGGGCGCTTTCAACTTCCTTGTCACCCTGCTGGGACTCTCTACCCTGCCTATTTTCATGCCCATCCTGTTGGGTTTGGTTATGCGTAAAGCGGATGGCCGGGTTTGCATGTTGTCGTTTACCGGCGGATTGGCGACGGCCATCCTGCTCCGCTTTGTACTGGAAACGCCCATGTCGGTGGTCATTTTCGGGAATGGAACCGTCACGTTTCTTCTTTACTGGTTATTGCCGCGAATGCTGCGTGCGCGCGCCGGGACACAGTCCCGCCGCGAGGCGCTTTTCACGCGATTGGACACGGAGGGCGTCTCCAATCGCGTCACCGCGGATTCCCACATGGTTAATGACAAGCTACTCAAAGTGACGGCCTTGAGCCTGTTGGCGGT
>PWVE01000144.1 GCA_003562335.1 PVC group bacterium | reverse complement strand
TTCCCAACGCGACGGTGGCTGGCGCGATTCGGAGATGTCTCGGCAAGCTCGACATGACAAAGTCCCTTCATACTCAATAACAGCCTCCACACACGCTCCCCCGAAGCACATACTCCATCAATTTCTTACAGCGCAATCGGCTCTTTCGCCGAAATAGGGCGAAAAAGTGAGCGTTTATGAACTAAACCCATCCGCGCTCGAACGGGCTACCCCGTGTAGGTTAGCTTTTTCCGGCTGGCGAAGGCGTGGGATTGTCCGTTGATCTCGATGCGGGCTTCGTCAGGGGTAACGGTGAGTTGGCCGATGGCGGCTTGATGGACGTGGCGCGCGATGTTGGCGAGGCAGAGTGCCTTTTCCAGGCCGTCGCCGCGCTGAAAGTTCCAGACTTCGTCGGGTTGGGCCAGGCGCGGACCGTCATAGATGGACGCCTCGGGCCAGTGGCGCAGTTGCGCCTCCACCTCGGCCAGCGAAAGTTTTTGCGCGGCTTCCACACTGACCGGGTTACGTTCCCACGCGGCTTGCAGGAAGGGTTGCCAGTCTGTGCGGGTCAGGTCGCGATAGGCGTAAAACGCTAAATCCGCTACGGGTGACTGGTCCCGGGCAGCCTCGAGCGCGGCGATAATGGCGGTACGGTCCATATCGGGCGTGATGGCCAGCGGCGGGACGGTTTGTGTAAACTGTTTGGAGGCGTCGGTGTCCGGGAAGCGCGGGGTGACCCGGCAGAAGGCGATCAAGTCCTCCAGAATCTCGTCGCCGCGCGCGTTATTGCACTGGAACTGATCGCGTAGCCGGACCAAGTCGTCCGGTTTGTTCAAGTCAATCCGGTGCTGTTTGAAGAAATCTTCAAACATGTTCATGGAGATGCGGCCGGGAATGGGGTCGGTGTAATATTCATCCTCCTCGATTTCGCACAACAGTTTTTCCCGGGTGCCGTCACTGACGCGGTAGGGGCTGTTATGCTCGTACGCGTAGAGGCGTTCGGCCGGGATGTAACGGGTCTTGCCGTGACATTGGCCGACCACTTGGAAGCAGCTTTGCAAGTGGCTTTGCTGGCGCAGGAAGTTGGCCACGATTTCCGCGTTAATGTCCGTGACCAGAAACGCCTGCAGGCGGTTCTTGAAGTGTGCGTAGGCCTCAGCCGCCATTGTGGCCACCGGGTAGACGGCATGAATATAGCCGCTTTGATGGGCCACGATGGTGATTTGCTCGTTGCGCAGCGCGCGTTGTGCCTTGTAGGTAATTTCCGTTCCGTTAAACCACATGTTCTTGGTCACAATCCGCCGGTTATTGGTCAATACGCCCTCGCGCACATCGACAAAATTCTGCGAATGGAGCGGCGTGGCGATCAGGTAGATATCCTCCAGCGGGATCCCGCACACGATAAACAGCGCGGCGGCATAAAGGGTCGAGAGGGAAACACACTCGCCGGCCCCCTGCTGATAGCCGTCACGGAAGCAAAAAGCGTCCATGGCTTCCACGGTTTCGGTTTTCCAGTAGGGGATAACGTCAGAGGTGTATTTATCCAAGCCGAAGTGGCGGCGGATATCGATGTCGAAATAGTATTTGTCCCCCTCATAACCGAACAAGGCGTTGCTCCGGCTCAGGGTCTCTTCATCCACAATGCCGCGGAACCGGGCCAGTTCGACCTCTTTACGCGTCAGGCCCCAGGTGTCGAGGTCCAGGTTGAACTCGTAGCGGTCCATGATGAACTGTTTAAGGCGCAGGATACGGCGGTACGGTTTCATTCGTTCGATGTCCTTGAACCAGGGATCGTCGCGCCACGCCCAGATGCGCGGCGACATGATGTTGGCCAGCAGAAGGCTGTAGAGCAGTTCGGGAAAGATAAAAATCTCCATGTCCGACAGCGTGATGGCCGACGTATATTTCTCTCTTTGGGCGCGGGTGGATTCAGTGGACATAACGTTTCCTATTGATTAATCACCTTGGGGCGAATAAGCTGTTTAGTTCATTGGCGATCCTACACGATTGTTGTCACACACCCAATACGATTTATGACCGACGCGCACACGCCTGAAAACAGCCGCCCCGGCGGCGACCCTGCAGCCCTGCTGCTGGACCTGAATTTTGTGCCGGACTGGGCGCGGCAACCCCCGAGCGCGGATCCCTATCGCGATCATAGCGGAGGGGATACCCGGGACGACCGCGGGCGTTCAGCGGGTCGACGGGATCGCGGCGGTGCGCCCCGCCCACGCCAAGGAGATCGTCGCGCAGCCAAGGACCCGTATGGTCGTGATCGCAACCGCACACGCAAACCCACCGCTGACCAATCGGGTCGCCGTCCCGGTGCTGACCGGCGCCCGGACCGGTCGCGTTCGCCGGGGCCTCGCCCGGACACGCGTCGGCACCAGCGGGAAGCGCCGCAACGGTTACCTATTCAAGTTTCCTTTATTCCCGACCAGGAAAAGCTGGCGACGATGGCGGCCGATCTGCGGGCCGCGCAGCACGCGTTTCCTTTGCCCGAGTTGGCGCATCTGTTTTTGAATCGGCCGCAATGGCACGCCGTACGCTTTGAAGCGCATCGGAAACGGGGCGGGGCGTATGCCTTGTCGTTCTATCAATCCCGCTTGACGGGTTTGGTCTATTACGATGTGGAGCAGGCGCGCCGGGACGTGTTGGCGCGCGGAGTGGAACACTATTTCGAATGCGAAACCGTCCAGAAAGAGCCGCCGGCCGGCCAGTTTGTTTGCGTGGCCCGGTGCGGGCTGAGCGGTGAGTGGCTGGGACCGCCGAATCATCATGACTATACGGCGGCGGTCCAGCATTTGCATCAGGCCCGTTTTGGTCATTTGTCGTTGGACGATTACCGGCGGCACATCGAGACGGTACGCGATCCGGAAGCCATTGAGGCGTGGAAGGAAGCGCAGCGCACGGTAACGGTTTACCGGTTACGCCCTGAACGGGCCGCTGGCGACGCTGCGGCAGAACCTTGCACAGAAAAAGAGGCGCGCGCCTACATCGAGCAGCACGTGTTGCCGACGGATCTTAAGCGCGTGCATAAAGCCGTGTTGCCCGGCCCGTTATCGCGGGAAATACGGGAGCCTGCGCTGTTGGCGTTACTGCGGGCAGCCTGGGCGCGTGAACAACGCTATCCGGCCACATTGGTGCGCGCGTTGCGCGGTGCCTTCAAGCGGATGAAGCTGCACGTGTTTCAGACCGCGAACCACTCGTTGTTTGTCACTGCCGTGGCCCCGCACCCGGTGGATCCGGGTGGGGTGATTCCGGTCATCCGCGAAATATTGGAATGGCTGCGGGCACATCCCGGCGGCACGCGCGCCGAATTAATCGCCGAGCTCCGCCCCGCTGCGGGCGACGATCCGGCCAAACTAGCCGAGCTGTTGCAACCGTTGACGTGGCTGGTTGAAAAAGGCCATGTTATCGAATTCCATAATGGTACACTGGCGGTACCGCAGTAAACGTTTGCACTCGGTGTTGGGATACTGTCAAAAATTTGTGAAAAGGTGAATGGGTCGACGACTACGGCGACGACTACGGACTACGGGGAGAGATTTTTGAGTCCGTCTACCGTAGTCGTCCACCGAAATGGCTAAGAAAGGAAGACCATGCAAATTGAAATAGAAGGAAAAGTCATTGAAATACCGGTCAAGGCCATCGTGGCCGGCGTCGTGGCGGTGTTGTTGGTGTTCAGTGCGCTGTCGATGTTTTACCAGATTGCGCCGGAACAGGAAGGCTTGTTGCTGCGGTTTGGACGGCATGTGAAGACGTCGCCGCCGGGCTTGCATCTCAAGTTGCCGTTCGGCATCGACCGGGTTCTTAAAGTACCCACGCGTATTGTGGACGTCCAGCAATTTGGTGAGCGCCGGGGGCAGGACGAGCATTCCATGTTGACCGGCGACCTGAATATGGTGCTGGCCGGCTGGGACGTTCAATTCAGCCGGGAAGACCCGGCCCAGTTCATCTTCGAAGTGGAGGATCCGATCAACACGCTACGCGACATTGCCCAGTCGGTGATGCGCGAGATCATGGGGGACCGCGCCAGTATCCTGATCCTCACCGTCGGCCGGGCAGAGATTCAGCAGCGAGTTCGCGAACTCATCCAGCAACAAGCGGACCAGTTCCGCATGGGCATTCGCATCAATGAAGTGAACCTCTTGTTCGTCGATCCGCCACGGCCCGTGTTGGACGCGTTCAACGATTTAAACCGTGCGGAGCAGGATGCCGTGCGCTTTTTCGAAGAGGCTTCCCGCCAATATCAGGAGCGGGTGCCGCGTGCGCGCGGTGAAGCGCAGCGCGTGATTTTGGAAGCGGAAGGGTTCCGTCAGCGCCGTGTTAATGTGGCGCGGGGCGAGGCCCAACGGTTTACGGACATGTTGACCGCCTACCGCGAGTCGCCGGAAGTGACGCGGCGCCGGCTCTATCTGGAAACACTGGAGGAACGGTTGCCGCAGTTGAAAGAAGTAATCATTTTGGATGCGGACCGCGAAGGTATTCTGCCGCACCTGAACATGCGCGGAGGACTGTAATCATGAAGAATGTTTGGACATGGATTAATCCCTGGGCCTCGTCATCGCGCGGGCCGACTGGCGGCTCAACGCCCGTGATGGCGTTGATTGTGGCGGCCGCGCTGGTTTTCTTGTTGGTGAACTCTTTGTTCGTGGTCCACGAATGGGAACAAGCGATCATTACACAGTTCGGCGCAATCCGCGGTGAGCCGATTACCGAGGCGGGTCTGCATTTCAAGCGACCGTTTGTGCAACAAGTGCATACCTTTGATAAGCGGCTGCTGCGCTGGGACGGCCAGGAACGAACCATTTATACCAAGGATCGCCGTGCCATTATTGTCGATGTCACCGCCCGTTGGCGGATTCGCGATGCGCGGGCGTTTTTGGAATCGATTGGGGGTTCCACCAACCTGGCGTTAAACCGGCTGGACGGCATTATTGAGGGGGCGGTACGTAATGAGATCGGCCAATACGACCTGTACGAGGTCGTGCGCAGCAGCAACCGTATTCTGGAGCGGGATGAGGAGATCCCGGTGACGCTGACGGAAGACGACGAGGAGCTGCCCGACGATTTGGACTTGACCACCATGGGCGGCGAAATGCCGCCGTTGGATACGGCGCCCGACGGCACCTATCTGGCCGGGCGCCCGGTGGTGATTGCCGGTATCCTCGAGCGGGCGCGCGAGCGGCTCGAGGAAATCGGACTGGGCATTCACCTGGAGGACATTCTGATCAAGCAGGTCAATTATACCTCGGCGATCGAGGAAAACGTCTATCGCCAGATGAACGCGGAGCTGCAAAAGATATCGGCCGGGTTCCGGTCCCTCGGGCAGCAACGCGCTGAACAGCGCTTGGGCGAGATGGAGCGCGAGTTGGCTACCATCAGCAGTGAAGCCGTGGAGCGGGCCGAGCGGATTCGCGGCCAGGCCGAGGCGGAGTCCATTGGTATTTATGCCGAGGCCTATAATGCCGATCCCGAATTCTTCCGTTTCCTGCGCACGTTGCAGGCCTATGAAACGGCACTGGGCGAAAATGGCACGCTTATCCTAGGCACCGACAGCCCGCTGTTCGAGTGGTTTAAAGTGCTTGATTATTAGTGCCTGGGTTGCATTTCTCCGTATGGTCGTTATTATAGGGGCCATAGGAGGATCAATCGTTGCATGGACGCTTTATCAAATCTCATAGCGCCGATCATGGTAATCGGCACGATACTCGCCATTATTTTTGCCTTGGCGGCTTTGTGGAACTCTGTTAACCGGCGTAAAATTATTGCAGCGGCCCAGTCTGAGGAGGAAACCCTCACGTTCAGGCCGCCACCGGCAGAGCCGATCCCGGAAAAACCTCCGGTGGCACCTCCCAAGCCGACCCCTGAATCCAAGCCTGCCGCCGCTACGGGCGGATCGCTGTTCCGACAAGTGACCCGGGCCGGTGGCGTACCGGAAGATCCGGTAGAACCCAAGGGCGACCTGTATGTTTGGGAGTAGGCCGGGGGAGTGCCCGCACCGCGGCGTGCGGTCAGCGACCACCGCCGGGGGGATTCAGGCCATCGTGATCGGGCTGGCGCTGGTCGCACTGCCGTTGGCCGCGGACGATCCGGTTTGGCAACTGGACATGGAGGCGCGCTGGCAGCCATTACCGTCAAATCCCGCGCCGACCGTCGCAGCTGATGGCGTTTCGTTTCCCTGCCCGTTCCCGTCCGGTGTCGACCGGCACGTATGGGATGTACCGGTACCCCGCTCTTTTTCCGCCGACGGCGTGCACGGACTGGAATGGACCTACACGTTGGAACCGGCTGACGCGTTTCGCGGATTAACTTGGTACGTGCGCAGCGGGCCGGGATGGTATGCGGCAGCGTTACCGGTACGCTCGGGGCGGCAACGCGCCTGGGTCCCATTCAGCTCCTTTGAGCGTGAGGGGGCCGTGGCCGGTTGGAATTCTGTGAATCGTTTTCGGCTTTCGCCCTGGAGCAGCGGGGAAGGTTCCGGCACGGTTCATTTGCATGGGGTGCAAGCCCGGCGCGCGCGTATCGCGGTCGTCATGCCCAGTGCCAAATCGGTGCCGTTGGCGGACGAACGCCCGTTTGCGCGCAATAACGCTGAGCGCTGGCTGGCGGACCTGTCCCGGCTGGATCAGCCGGCTATCCCGCTGGATGAGGAGGGGCTGCGGGCGGCGGATTTGCGCCCGTTCAAGGTGGTGATCCTACCCTATAACCCGCAACCCGCTTCCCCGTTGCGGCGTGCATTGCTTTCGTATGTGCGGCAGGGCGGGGCTTTATGGGTGTGTTACAGTGCGGACACCGATTTGGCCGCCGCCGCGGGTGTAACGCCTGGTGTCTGGCGGGCGGCCGGACCTGCCAATCCGCTTCATCAATGGGCGTTTACCGACATGTCGGCTTGGGAGGGCCCCGCGCGGGTGGTCCAATCGGCCCCCCACATCCTGCCCATCCGCCCGGCTCACGACGAGGCGGAGGTCTTGGCTTTTTGGGCGGATACCAACGGCCGTCCGCAATCTGAACCGGCTATTATCGCGACGCCGCACGGGGTTTGGTTCAGTCATCTGCTGGGCCGGGACGACGATGCCGCCCGGCTGCGCGCCTTGGCGTTCATGCTGGACCGGTACCTGCCGTCGGCCGCCTTGGCCGCCGTCAAACGCAAGGCCGAAACCCTCGCCGCCCAAACGACGATCGCCAATGGACCCGCCGTGCAGCGGGCGCAGGCCGCGACCCAACGCGCGCTTGAACGCGGTTCAGCCGGTACGGCCTGGGACCGCTATGCCGAATGGGTGGCTGCCCACGCCGCAGACGACAGGATTGAAACCGTGTGGCCGGCCGACGTGGCTTTGGGCATATGGGACCATTCCGGGCGCGGCCTCTATCCCGGGGATTGGGCGCGGACGTGGGCGGAATTGCGGGCGACGGGATTTACCGATGCCTTTGTCTACGTCCGTTACGGCGGGACCCTGTCGTCCCGGGCCGTGCGTACGGCCCAGGAAGCCGGGATCAAGCTGCACGTGTGGCCGATTGTCTTCAATGTTGAATCGGCCGATACCCAAACGCTGGCCGGGTATCGCCGTGACGGGAGACTGCAAACCGGTGCCGATGGGACGGCTACCACGTGGTTGTGCCCGGCCTTGCCGGCAAATCGGGAGTCGGAGTTGGAACGGGTACTGGCCTTGGCCGCGACGCACGGGGTGCAGGGATTGCACTTAGACTATGTCCGCTATCCGGACGCGGACTACTGTTATGGTCCTGAATGTCAGGCGCGTTTTGAGGCGCACTATGGTCGCGCCCTGCCAAACTGGCCCGACTTGTCGGGGGCGACCCGTGAGGCGTTTGTGGCGTGGCGTGCCGACGCCATCAGTCAATTTGTGGAAGCGGTGTCGGCCGCCATGGCCGAGCGGTATCCTGACGTGAACCTCTCGGCCGCCGTGTGGCCGGACGTGAACACGGTTAAGGCGCAGCTTGGCCAGGATTGGCCTCGTTGGCTGGCAAACGAATGGGTGGACTTTGTGGTGCCCATGAGCTATACCGAACGTGAGGCGGAACTCAAGCAGTGGACGGCGCGTCAGTTGGCCTTGCCCGGGGCGGCGGGTCGTGTCTGGGCCGGGTTGGGGGTCACGGCGTCGCACACCCAATTGGGGCCGGGCGCAACGTTGCGCCAAGCGCAGGCGGCCATTGAAGAAGGGGTGGCCGGCGTGGTGGTGTTTGATTTGAATACGACAGTTGCCAACGAAATTTTCCCGGCGCTCAGACGTGTTCAGCACCGGGCGGTAGCAGGAGAGTAGTGGGAATGAGAAGTCCAATATCGTGGACGCGGGGTGGCAGGTGCGGCACGGCGCGTGTCGCATCCTCCCGTGCGCGGTATGTGTGCGTGGGGCTTGGGTGCGCGGCGCTGGTAGCCGGGGCGCAAACAGCCGGTTCGGCGGAGGCCGACGACCGGTTCACGCCGCCCCCGCCCATCTGGCGGCGGGTGGACGATGCGCCCACCGTCCGCTTTGACCTGCCGGACTATGTGGTTCCGCGGCGGCTCACGTGTGGTGACGAATTAGAGGGGCTGGCTGGCCGGCAGGGGACCTCTTCCCTGTTCGTCTGGCGGGTGCCTCCCAACACGGAACGGCTTGAGATTTCTCTGGAAGGGGGCTCCGGCGATGCCGACCTGTATGTGCGGCACCGGGCGGCCCCCACGCCCACGTTGTTCGATGCCCGTCCCTATGTGCGCGGTAACGATGAGCAGATCATGCTGGATCGCCCGCCCTCCGGCGACTGGTACATCGTTGTGCACGGGTACACGGCGTATAGCGGGGCCACCTTATCGGTCATGTGTCGTGTGTTCGACGCGCCGCACGATGAATTGGAACCGGGCGTTGCGCGCGATATTGAATTGGCCATGTACTATGAGTTTACCGGTGGCCGTGAGGTGGAGGACCATGCCTTGCAGCCGGAATTGCGGCAGCGTGCCCTGCGTACGGAGGGGCGGCTCGCGTTCAATGCCGGCGATTATGAGCGCGCGATAGAAGTGTGGCGGGAATGGGCCGCGTTGGCACCCGAGAACCCGGAACCGGTGGCGTTGATCGGCGACACCTACTTGCGGCAACAACAACTGGATGAAGCCGTTGAAAAATACCGGCGTAGCCTGGCCATACAACCCGGCCAAATTCGGCTAATGGTGCGGTTGGCGCGACTGTTGGATGTGGAGATGGAACGTCCGGACAAGTCCCGGGAGTTGCTGAACCATTATGAACGATTGTTCCCCGAGCATCCCGAAATTGTGTTGGCGAAAGCGGAATGGCTGATTCGTCGCCGCCGCTATCAGGAGGCCGGGCGGTTGATTGACCGCGTGCTGGTGCGGGACGCCGAAAATTTGCGGGCGTTGGTGCTGCGCCATACCCTCCTGGAAACCACGGTGGACCGCTTTGCCAATTTGCAGGAAATCCTGGCGGTCGGGTATCGCCCGGGCGCGGATCCTTTGCTCGCGCGGGTGATTTTGGATCATCACCTATTGACGCGGCCTGAGTCGTGGGTCCTGCTGGCGTACATTGATGACGTGGCGTTCCGGGCGCCGGAAGCGTATGTCCGGGAAACGTTTCAGTCCTTGCTTCCGCGCACCGAGGTGGCGGTGGAGGATTTCGGAATTGGCCGGTTGTCGCGCAGTTGGGCGTCGTCGCGCGACCAAATGTGGGACGATGACGGGGCCTTGGTGCTGGGGGCGGATCCGACACAGACCGAAGCCTATTTGCGGTTGGAACAGTCCGACGCCATGCCCAGCGGCTTTATCGAGGCCGATATCGAAGGCACCCGGGGCTATTTTTGGATGTACGCCCGCCGGGGGGAAGGCAATATGGTCCGCTTCGGATTTGATGAGCCGGGCAACCTTTACCAGCAGGTTTGGATCAATGGTCAGCTGCACTTGAACGAATCACGCCTGTGGGCGCAGGACACCGACGTGGCGCGCCTGCGGCTGGAAGTGCGGGGCGACGGTATCTTTAGCTACATTGATGGCCGGCCCGCCTTCCACTCCCCGTTATCCATCCCGCGGGATATGGGGCTTGGCTGGTGGGGACTGGCCCCGTGGGCACCGGAACCGGGATATGCAGCCGTAAACATTCACCGGGCCGCCGGTGGACCGTTGGCCGCCCGCTTGCTGTGGTGGGACTATACCGAGCGCCCGCCTGACGAGCCACGGTCCGGCGCCATGCTGGAACGGTTGCGGCGCTTAATGAACGGGACGGTGGCCGCTATGCCGGATTGGTACGCGGAAGCGGACGATGGGCGCTGGCAACGGAATGCCTATGCCGACGACCAGGAACTGCGGTTACTGGCCCGCTTTCACCGCGCACGGCTGATGCCGGTGGTCCGGTTACGGGCGGAGACTACATTCGATTGGGACGAAGCCTCCCGGGTGGCGGCCCGCGACCGGCTGGACGGCTTTACCATACCCGTGTACAAAATGCCGCCACCGGAATGGCTGCGCGCGGCGGAAGCCGAGGCGGTGGAGCGCGAGCTGGCCATTAATCTGCTACTGTGGGAGCCCGCCGGCACGCGCGCGCGACTCCGTGAGATCGCACCGTTCGTGGGGTTGCTGCCGGGGCCGCGCCGGGTGCAGCCGCTGAATGTGGCGTTGGCGGATGACATCGACCTCGACGACGATGCGGATTGGAATGCGTTAGGAAACACGATTATACGGTTGCGGGAATAAATTAATGATGGCGGCTTACGAAACCCACTCCTCTTCGGATACCCAACGCACGGGCACGGTGTGTCGTTGTCCGCATTGCCGCATATCCGTGCGGGTGATCGACTCGCCGCCCCCCACGGTTTGCTCCTTTTGCCATCGCGCCATGGCCGTGGAAGGATTTCAGGTCCCGCCGCCGCGCGCGCCCGAGGCCCAGGAATCCCCCGAAGCCCACATCAAGCGCCTCTATCGCAACCCGCCACGCCTGCTGGTGGCGGTGCTGGCACTTATCAGCACGTTTTTGCTGGCGTTTGCCGTCTACTTCCAAATCAACAATATCGAGCACTATTACTATGCGCCGGCCGTTAATGTGTACTCATTGATCGTGGGCCTCTTCATCGTGTCGCGTTTCATATTGGCTGCGTTTTATGCGCCGCCACCGCAGGTGGGGCATCATCCCTCCGTGAGCGTATTGATCCCGTGTATGAACGAAGAAACCTCTATCGGCCGGTCAATCGACCGGATTTACGCGGAAGGCTACCCCGACGACCTGCGGGAAGTGATTGTGGTCAACGACGGTTCCACCGACAACACGCTGGAGGAAATGCTGCGCGCCCAGGCCGCGCACCCGAAATTGGTGGTGGTTGATTTCGAGCATAACCGCGGCCTTTGCTACGGCATGGCCTACTCCAGTTTACTGGCCCGCAGCGAAGTGCTGGTTTTTGTGGACTCCGACACGTTTCTCCTGCCCGGCGCCGTGGAGAAGGTGGTCCAAGGCTTTATTGACCCCACCGTGGCCGGCATCGCCGGCCACACGGATGTGGAGAATGCCGGCCGGAACGTGCTGACCAAGATGCAGGACGTGCGTTATTTCTTCTCCTACCGCATCATGAAAGCGGCGGAAAGCGTACACGGCACCGTCAGTTGTTTGCCCGGCTGTTTTTCCGCTTACCGGCGGACCTGTGTGTTGCACGTGATGGACGAGTGGATGAAGGAAAAGGTGTTTGGCCAGTCGGGGAACTACGGTGATGACCGTAGTTTGACGAACTTGGTTTTGCGCGACTATCAGGTGCTTTACGATAGCGAGGCATTGGCGACGACCATTGCCCCGGAGAAATGGGGGGTCTATACCCGGCAACAGGCCCGTTGGATGCGGTCTTCCATGCGCGGGATCGTGACGGCCAGTCCGTTTATGTGGCGCAAGCATCCCGTACCGGCCCTTTCCTGGTACGCGATGATGTTGCTGCCCATCATCGAGCCGTATATCATGGTACAGGCCCTGATCATTAAACCCTTACAGGAAGGATTGGTTACCACGTCCTATATCTTCGGGATATCGATTATCACGTTTGTCTGGGCCTTGTACCACCTGCAAAAAACGGGCCGGACGCATTGGTGGGCGGGGTTTGTGTTCACCTTGACGTATATCGGGTTTTATAGTTGGCAGGTGTACTACGCCATCATCACCATGGCCACCAAAGGCTGGGGCACACGGGGAAGCTCATGAGCACGCCGGATACCCGTCCGCACACGCCCCCCACGCCGCGCCGCCCGCGCGGTCAGCGCCGCGCGGCGCAAGCCCGTAACGCCCCGCCGGTGGTCCCCGCCCGGGTAGCCGTGCTAAAAGCCAACTATCGTCAGGCGTGGTTGATGTTCTTGTTCATTCTGTCCCTCGTCATCGCGTGGGGTGTGCCGTTGCATTATTTCATTATGCGGCGCCTGACGGACCGCCCGCAGGATCGGGGCGTACACGATCAATACGCCTTCGTGGCCCTCGCCTATGAAGGGGTGTCCACCAGTCCGCGCGAGGTTTCGCCCGAGCGCTTCCGGCAACACCTGGAAACCCTGCGCGCGGCCGGATACAACCCGATTACCCTGGAGGAAGTCCACGCACTGTATGCCGAGGGGAAACCCCTGCCGCGTAAAGCCATTCTGCTGACCTTCGACCATTCCCGCAAGTCGTCCTACTTTGACGTGCGCTCGGTATTGGCCCGCGCCGGTTGGCCGGCGGTGATGTTCTTGTGGACCAAACCGATCGAGGACGAGGATCCGGCGGCGTTGCGTTGGCCGTATATCCGTACCATGTTGCGCAGCGGAAACTGGGAGGCCGGGGCCCAGAGCCACCACGGTTTTGAGCAGGTGGTAGCCGACAGTGAAGGCCAACTGCAGAATTTTATGACGGCCCCGCGCTGGCTAACCGAGGAAATGCGGTTCGAGGAGCCCCAGGCGTTTCGCGAGCGCCTGCGCGCCGATCATATATTCACGCGTGACTTGATTACGCAACGGGCCGGCCAGGCCCCGCGCGCGTTTGCGTTTCCGTACGGCGACTACGGTCAATACGACGAACGCGCCGTGTTAAGCCGCCGTATCAACATGGAATTGGTCGGCGAGTTTTACGACCTCGGCTTCATTCACGGGTTCACGGCGCTGAACACGCGTCACAGTGATCCTCGTCGGCTTAGCCGCTTACTCGTGCAGAGTCACTGGACCGGCGACGAACTATTGGAGCGGCTGGACAATGCCTGGCCGCGTCAACAGGGCTTCCAAGCGGCCGAGGCGCGCGATAATCCGCATCTCTGGTTGCAGGACTGGGGCGTATTCGAGCAGGACGCGCGGCTGATCCAGCTTCGCGCCACGCCTGAAACGACCGGGGCCAAGGTATGGATCAACGGCAGTGACCTCTTTCAGGATTTTCGCAGTCGGTTCCGGTTGCAACTGGAACAGGGGCAGGTGGGATTTTATCTGCGGGCGGCCCCCGACGGCGAACGGCATGTCTACCTGGGCATTGATCACCGCGGCAATGTATGGCTGCGGCAGAAGCACGTCGGGTTGCCGGCTTTTACGCTCGGCAGTGAGAAGATCAACATCGCGCCCAACCAGCCGTTTGAACTCGAACTACACCTGCGCGGACGCCATTTCTTCGTGCGCGTGAATGGCCGGGCCCTGTTCAGCGAAGTACTGACGCTCAGAGGCGCCACCATGCCGGGGATGCTGGGCCTAAGTGTTTGGGATCCGGAACCGGGGGCGGCGACCGTGCGCTTGTCGCGGCTCGAAGTCGAGCCGTTTGTCAATCGGGTGGTGGCGTGGACACCGGTGGCCGCGCGTGACCAGCGCCTGGCGGCCTGGTTACAGCATCACGCAGTACAACACACCCATTTTGCGCCGCCTTGGCTGCGGGTGGCAACCCGGACGCAAGGGGAACAGCCGGGCTGGGACCCCACGCTGTTTCGGGATCTGGCCCATACGTATGACCTGCGGTTCACGCCCGAAATCGTGTTGGAAGGCTTGGCCGGTCAGGAGGACGGATTACCGCAACAATTGGCGGCCGCAGCAGCGGAACAGGGTGCCGATGGGTTGCTTTGCAACTTGACTGAAATCAGGGGCGACCCCCCGCTGGCCCGTATCACGGCCTGGCTCTTGTCCTTGTCGCAAGCCTTGGACGAACACGAACTGGAATTGCTGGTGCGGCTACCCACTTCCTGGGAGCGGGAAAGCACGCTATCGGCGCTCTTGCAAAGCCTGCCCAACTTGCAAGTAGCCTTTGCCCCGCACACCTATCAGGCCATGATAACGGAGATGGATGCCTACCGCCTGCGGTTGGCGCACATGACCCGGCTCGATTTGGCCGAGTTGGAACCGCCCGACATCCACACGTTGACGGGCGGCGATGCCGAGATTGAAGACTGGGGCGAGGTTAGTCGTCACCAGTTATTGCGGTCCCAGGGACATGCCGCGCTCGAACGTGGCGATTTGGAGCAGGCCTTGCTCATATGGGGGCGCTGGAGCGAACTGGAACCGCACAACGCCACTCCGCCGCGTTTGCGGGGCGATATCTATTTGCGCCTAAACCAGTATGATGAAGCAATCCGGCAGTATCGTGAGAGCCTGGAACGGAATCCCGGACAGATTCCCCTGGCGGCCGAGACCGCCCGCCTGCTGGATCGCCGGGCGGACCAACCGGAAGAGGCCGGGGCCTTGCTGGAACTGTATGCGCGCCTGTTCCCGGGTAATCCCGATATCCTGCTGGCCCAAGCCCAGCTCTTGATCGGACAAAACCGCCGCAGCGAAGCCGGTACCCTGGTCCGGCGCGTGGTGGAACAGAATCCGGAGGACTTGGAAGCGTTGGCCTTGCTGCACAGCTTGCTGCGCCGCCCGGCGTCGCGTCGCCATAACCTGCAACAGATGCTGGCCATCGGGCGCCGCCCGGGGTTGCGGTCGCATTTCGCGGATATATTGCGGCAGCACGAGATCCTGCTGCACCCCGAGGCTTGGCTGCTCATGCCGTTCGTTGAGGACGAAGCGCAGCGGGAGCAAGCATCGGAACGCCCCGGATCGTTTTCCCGGCTGCTCCCGCGCCACCGTGTCGCCATGGAAGTATTCCGGCACGGACAACTCTCCAACAACTGGGAGGCCATCGGCGATCTGACAGATGAAGAGGATGCGGACTACCTACTGGCCGCCGAGCCTTCCGCAGCCGAGGCCAGTTTGCGGCTGGCCCAATCGGACCTCATGCACAGCGGAATCATTGAGGCCGAAATTGGCGAGGCGCGCGGGATGTTCTGGCTGTACGCGCGTCGCAGCCAGGCGGGCATGGTGCGGTTTGGTTTTGATTCAGAAGGCCGACTCTATCTCCAGGTTTGGCAAGGGGAACGCCTGTTGAATAATCTAACCCGGTCATGGCAACACCCCGGCGATGTCACCACCCTGCGCTTGGAAGTGCGCGGTGACGGGGCCATGGGCTATATTGATGGTGCCCCCGCGTTCGGTGCCCCGATGCGGGTCCCCGAATCGGTTGAACTCGGGTGGTGGGGCCTTTCGCCTTGGGCCCCGCAGCTGGGTGTGGCCGAGGCGGTTATCCGGCGCCTGGCCGGCGGCCCGTTGCCCGTGCAGATTGCCGCTTTCAGGCCGCAGGACACACCGTGGCGTGACAAGGAAATGATAGCGGCCCTTACCCCCTTTGCCATGCAGCTGCAGGCGGTGGCCCCCACATGGTTTGTGCATGAGATGGACGGGCATATCACAGCCGAACAACCGGAGCGCTTCCGTGACCTTCGCCTATTGACCCGCTACTATCAGATTCGCCTGCTGCCCACTATTCGTGCGGCGGTCCCCCGCAACTTGGATTTCGAAGAACTAGCCGCTTTAGCGGAAGCGGAACGGCTGGACGGATTTACCCTGTTGTTTGTGCGCATGCCGGACGAGCGCTGGTTCGCGCAAGCCGAGGCAGCCTTGCAGGAGAGCGGCCTCAACCTGTTGGCGGTCCGGGTCGACACCGATCAGGAATGGGTCGAAGTGCGGGAACTAGGACCCCGGCTCGGTCTTTTCCCCGGCCGTCGGCAGACCCGGCAACTCGTCGTGGAGCCATCCCCGGACGCGCCCGCCAGCGTCATGCTAATGCCCACGCCGGAAGGCCAAGGGGACTTCGAACCGCCCCCGCACCGCTGGCTGTGGTTCTAACGCGCATTTCCATGTCATTTCGTGACTTTGGTGGGATAACCCTATGAACCAAAGAGACGCTAGCCCAGCAGGATGGGGCCACTCGCTGGATCGTCACGCCACTGCAGGGAAAATAAATGATCTTTTTTGATTGACTTGTGTCATAAAATGATCGACAGTGATCGCATTCAATCATTTAGTGAACACTTTGAGCGGTAGCGTGCACGACGTATGAATACGAGACAGGTACAGATGCTGGACTATATCCGCGGGCGCGGAGTGGTGCGGTTGGCGGAGCTGGAGGAACGTTTTGACGTTTCGCCAGCCACGGTGCGACGTGACCTGGCGTATCTGGACGAGCAGGGCCGGATTCAACGCGTGCACGGCGGTGCGGTGGCGTTGGAATCGCGGCTGGAAGAACCGTTGTTTGATGATAAGACCTCGATTGCCAGCCGGGAAAAACGGCGGATTGCGGAATATGCGGCGACCCAAATTATGCATGGCGATACGATTTATCTGGACGGCGGCAGCACAGTGTTGGAGCTGGCCCGGCTACTGGTGAACCGCACGGATATTACGGTGGTCACCAACTCGCTGCGGGCGGCTATTGAATTATCGGGTAACGGCCCGCGCTTGATTCTGGTGGGCGGCGAACTGCGGCGACTCAGCCAAACAACCATCGGTCCGCTCACGCGCTATCTGTTGCAAACGATGCGGACGGACAAGGCCTTCATGGGCACCATGGGTTTGTCCTGGCCGGAAGGGTTGACGACCAGTGATCCGGGGGAGGCCTACACGAAAGAGTTGGCAATGCATCAGGCACTGCATGTTTTTGTACTGGCGGATCATCAGAAGGCGGGCAAAGTGGCCTTCGCCCGGTCGGGCGAACCGCGTACGGCCACGACCCTGATCACCGATGCGAAATTCCCGGTGCAATTGGTCAAGACCCTGAAAAAGAATGGATGGGGAGTGGAGAAAGTTTGAACCCTTAGGTAAGGAGAAATAATGGCGACACCAATATTAATGCCGAGGCAAGGCCAGTCGGTGGAAAGCTGTATTCTGGTAGAATGGAAAGTTAAGCCGGGCGATGCGGTGAAGACGGGCGACATCGTGGCCCAGATCGAAACCGATAAGGCGATGTTCGACATCGAGGCCCCGGCCGACGGTGAGATCATCGAACTGTTTTTTGAGGAAGGCGCAGATGTGCCGGTGCTGACGCATATCGGCGCGATCGGCTCAGCGGGCGAAGATGTGACGGATTTGCGGCCGACGGAGGGTGCGAGTGAAAGTGCCACGGCGACGCCCGAACCGGAATCGGCTCCGGCCACACCGGAAACGACGGAACCAAAGCCAGCAGCTGCGGCTGCACCGGAACCCGTTCCGACGTCGACGCCGCAGGCGGCGGGCCATGCGTCGCCGCGCGCCCGCCAGCGCGCAGCAACGGAGGCGGTCGACGTGACCGGCCTAGCGGGGTCCGGCCCCGGTGGACGCGTGATTGAGCGTGATGTGGTGCAAGCCGCCAGCGAGCGTGGACGACTGAGCCCGACGGCCAAGGCGGCGTTGGCCGGCGGCGTACAACCGGCTGGCGCAGGGTCGGGACCGGGCGGCATGATCTTGTCGTCCGATCTACGGGCCGCTGCCGCCCAGGCCCAACCGCAAACCATCGCGGTTAAGGGTATTCGCAAGGTGATCGCTACGCGCATGCGCGATTCGTTGCAATCCACGGCGCAACTGACGCTGCACCGCTCGTTTGATGCCACGGCCATTCAGCAGTACCGGGCCAAGGTCAAGGCCCACGGGGAAGTGTTCGGGTTGCCGTCCATCACCATCAACGATTTGGTGGCCTTTGCCACCGTCCGCACCTTGTTGCGGCACCCGGGATGCAACGCCAATTTCCTGGGCGACAAGATTGTACAACACGCGCAGGTCAATCTGGGGATTGCCGTGGACACGCCGCGCGGCTTGATGGTGCCGGTGGTACACGGAGCCGAACAACTCAATCTGCCGGGCTTGGCGCAGACGATTCGGCCCTTGGCCCAAGCCTGCATTGAAGGTGGCGTGCAGCCGGACCAGCTCAAGGGCGGTACGTTTACCATCACCAACTTGGGCGCAATGGGAATTGAACAATTCACGCCGGTGTTGAACACCCCGGAAGTTGCCATCCTCGGTGTCGGCGGCCTGTTCTTGAAGCCGGTACGCAGTCCCGACGGTGTGCGGCATGTGGATGCGATGACCTTGAGCCTGACGATTGATCATCAGGCGGTCGACGGCGCGCCCGGTGCGCGGTTCCTGCAGGAACTGGCGTTGGCCTTGGAGAATATCGAGCTGCTGGTAAGTGAAGGAGTACATTCATGAGCAAATACGATCTAGCGATCATCGGCGGCGGGCCCGCCGGATACGTGGCCGCCGAACGCGCGGGCCATCGCGGTTTGCGCGTGTTACTGGCGGAACATAATCACATGGGCGGGGTGTGCCTGAACTGCGGCTGCGTGCCTTCCAAGACCATGCTGCACAGTGCCAAGCTCTACCAATACGCCACGCACGGCGAGGTGTACGGCGTCAGGACGGAAGGGGTCCAGTTTGATTTTGGCCCGTTGCAGGCACGCAAGACGCGGATCATCGAACAGTTGCGCAAGGGTATCGGCCAGTTGATGAAGAAGAGCAAGGTGGATGTGCGCAACGCCGCCGCCCAACTGGCACCGGACGGCGGGATACTCGTCGACGGGGAAACCCTGGCGGCCGACAACATCCTGATCGCCACCGGTTCCGCCCCCGCGCAGCCGCCGATTCCGGGTGCGGATTTGCCCGGCGTGATGGATTCGACCGGCATTCTGGAATGCCAGGAAGCGCCCAAACAATTGGTGATCATTGGCGGTGGCGTGATTGGCTGTGAGTTTGCCTGCTTTTTCGGGTCGATCGGTGTGCCGGTCACGGTCATTGAAATGCTGCCGGAAATCTGTCCGGCGGTGGATGCGGAATTGGCCAAGACCCTGCGCCGCGAGCTGGGCAAGAAGAATGTCACCTTCCATCTGAACGCTAAAGTCGAAGCCATCACCGCCGACGCGGTGCAGTTTAGCGTGAACGGCGAGAAGCAGTCCGTTGAGCGCGATCTAGTGTTGATGGCCACGGGCCGCACGCCGAATGTGGCGGATATCGGACTGGAAGCGCGCGGGGTGGATCATGACCGGCGCGGTATTCGGATCGACGACCGCTGTGCCACCAACGTACCCGGTATTTGGGCGGCCGGCGACGTGACCGGCCGCGTATGGCTGGCCCACGCTGCTTCGCGCATGGGCGAAGTGGTGGTCAACAATCTAACCGGCACGCCTGACCGGATGCGTTATCACGGCGTACCGGGCGTGGTGTACACCACGCCGGAAGTCGCCACCGTGGGCTGGACCGAGGAAGCCGCGCGGGAACAAGGCTGGCCGGTCAAGACGGCCAAGTGGCCGATGACCGCCAACGGGCGCTACCTGGCCGAGCACGAGAACGAACGCGGGTTGGTCAAGGTCGTCATCCGCGAGGATACCCGGGCGCTGGTGGGGGTGCACCTGTTGGGCGCGGCGTGTTCAGAAATGATTTACGGGGCCGCCAGCATGATCGAAACCGAAATGCGGGTGGACGAGATCAAAGATCTGGTCTTTCCCCACCCCACCGTGTCGGAAGTCATGCGCGATGCCGTTTGGTCGCTTTATCCATAATGTAACAAACCACCCACAACACCACCCTTAAGAAGGAGAAATAGAATGCCGAAGACCTTAATTGTTGAACCGGACGTCGAACGGAAGAAGCGGACGCTGAAAACGGTCGATATCCCGATGAACCAGTATGCCGCCTCGATTAAAGAGGAACGTAAAAATCTGGGCGATGCCGCGCTGATCGGCATCTTCGAGGACATGTGTCTCATCCGCGAGTTTGAGCAGATGCTGCAACTGATCAAGACGGAAGGAGCCTACGAGGGGATCGAGTATGATCATAAAGGGCCGGCGCACTTGTCGATCGGACAGGAGGCCTCGTCGGTCGGGCAAGCGTTCCTGCTGACGCCGGACGATCACATTTTCGGGTCGCACCGGTCCCACGGCGAGATTCTGGCCAAAGGCTTGTCCGCTATTCGCAAGCTGGAGCCGGATGCGTTGGACACCATCATGCGCGATTACATGGACGGCACGTGCCTGAAGATTGTGGAGAAAGGGCATGAGGGCGAAGCCCGCGACCTGGCCATTGATTTTCTCGTGTACGGTGCGCTGGCCGAAATCTTTGGTCGCGCCACCGGGTTCAATCGCGGGTTGGGTGGCTCAATGCACGCTTTCTTCCCGCCGTTCGGCATCTATCCCAACAACGCTATCGTCGGCGGCTCGGCGGATATCGCCACCGGCGCGGCGCTCTTTAAGAAAGTCAACCGTCAACCCGGCCTGGTGGTCGCCAATATCGGCGACGCCTCCATGGGCTGCGGCCCGACCTGGGAAGCGATGAACTTTGCCGCCATGGGCCAGCTCTACTCCCTGTGGGACAAACCGCATCGCGGCGGCTTGCCGATCATCTTCAACTTCATGAACAACTTCTACGGCATGGGCGGACAGACCTCGGGCGAAACGATGGCCTTCGACGCCCTCTGCCGCGTCGGTGCAGGCCTCAACGCCGATGCCATGCACGCCGAACGCGTGGACGGCTATAACCCGTTGGCTGTGGTCGATGCCATTCGGCGTAAACAGGACTTGATCAACAAAGGGCGCGGTCCGGTATTGCTGGAAACGATCACGTACCGCTACTCCGGTCACTCCCCGTCCGACGCCTCGTCCTATCGCGACAAGGACGAGCTGGACAAGTGGCAACAAGCCGATTCGATTCAATGGTTCGGGGGCCAACTACAGTCCGCAGGCGTGCTTGATGAAGACGGCGTAACCGCTGTCAAGGCACGTGTGCGCAAGATCGTAACCAAGGCCTGTCGCTTGGCCGTTGATCTTGAAATCTCGCCACGGCTGCCGGCGGCGGAGATCGAGTCGGTCATGTTCTCCAACCGGCCGCGCGAGAAGTATGCGGATCGCCCAGCGGAGACCTTACTGGCCTACGATGAAAATCCGCGTATCAAGGCCTTGCAACGACGTGTGCGCTCGGCCTATCAAGACGGCAAGCCGGTGTCGAAAAACAAGATGCTGCAATTCCGCGACGCGTTGTTTGAAGCCATTCTGCACCGGTTCCACACCGATCCTACGCTGGTCGCGTATGGCGAGGAAAACCGTGACTGGGGCGGGGCGTTTGCCGCCTACCGCGGCTTGACCGAGACGCTGCCGTATCATCGTCTCTTTAATTCGCCTATCTCGGAAGGGGCCATTGTCGGTACCGGTGTCGGCTACGGACTGGAAGGCGGGCGCGCGCTGATTGAGTTGATGTATTGCGACTTCATGGGCCGGGCCGGCGACGAAATCTTCAACCAGCTCGCCAAGTGGCAGAGCATGTCGGCGGGTGTGCTGGAAATGCCGGTGGTATTGCGCGTATCGGTGGGCTCCAAATACGGGGCCCAACACTCGCAGGACTGGACCGCGCTGTGCCATCATATTCCCGGCCTGAAAGTGGTCTTCCCGGCCACGCCGTACGATGCCAAGGGCATGATGAACACGGCCCTCAACGGCAGCGATCCGGTGGTCTTCTTCGAGAGCCAGCGGCTGTATGACATCGGGGAGCAATTCGAGCCGGAAGTACCTGCGGGTTATTATGAGGTGCCGTTCGGCCCGCCCGCCCGCCGTCGTCAGGGCAAGGATATAACGCTCATCACGATCGGGGCCACGCTCTACCGCGCGCTGGAAGCGGCGGAGACGCTGTCGGCCAAGCACGGGATGGAAGCCGACGTCTTTGATTGCCGGTCCATCAATCCGTTGGACTACGCACCGTTAATTGAATCGGTTAAACAGACCGGCCGGGTGCTGGTGGCATCGGACGCGTGCGAGCGCGGTTCGGTGGCGGAGTCGATTGCGGCCAAGTTGACGGAGTATGCATTTGATTATCTGGATGCCCCGCCGGTGGTGGTGGGCTCGCGTAACTGGATCACGCCGTGCGCGGAAATGGAAGATACGTTCTTCCCGCAGCCGGGCTGGATGATTGATGCCATTCACGAGCGGATCGTGCCGCTGGCCGGTTATCAACCTGCCACCAACCAATCGTCCAACGAGAATCAGCGGCGGAACCGACTGGGGGTTTGAGTCTATAGATGTGGCGCTTAGCGATAAGGGCCTTGGTCTGCGGATGCAGCCTGTATGGGGCGGTGGCCCGCGCGGGTAACCCGCCCGGGCTGGGCGATGAGTGGCACTGGAGTCTGTACGTGGGGCGCTACACGGACACACGCTTTGTCGACATCATACGTGGCGACACGGCGTTTAAGGATAGTCATGTGGGGGCGGTTATGGTTTCGCGCAAAGTGGCGGACTGGCCGCCCTACGCGGACTGGGCGGTCGAAGCAGGTGTGGCGCGTCATTGGGGGTTGCAGCAGCATTATGAAGTCAATGCGGCCATCATGCTGCGGTTGGTGCCGTGGCCGCGCGCCGAATACTGGCGCCTCCATGCCGGGCTGGGTATTGGTCCCTCGTGGGCATCAGCCACACCGCAGGTCGAGCGGGCGCGCGGAGGACGGACCTCCCGTCGCCTGTTGTTCATGCCCTTTGAAGTGGAGCTGGGACCGGCGCATGGCCGCGCGGCGTTGTTTGCACGGGTGCATCATCGGTCCGGCGGCTTCGATGTTTTCAGTCGCGGACGCGGCTCCAATTTCGTGGCTGTGGGCGGCCGGTTCACGTGGTGAGCGGCGGGGGGACCTCGTGTTGCCCCACGATCTCCAATTCGATTTCCCCTTGGCAACGCCGGAGGGCCGCCACGACTTCGGGATCAAACTGTGTCCCGGCATGTTGTTGGATCTCCGCCAATGCCTCGTCCGGACCCAGTGAGGGTTGGTAGTGCCGGTCTGCGCGCATCGCGTCATAGGCGTCGACCACGGCAAATATACGGGCGCCGAGCGCGATTTCCTCGCCAGCCAAACCGCGCGGATAACCCGTGCCGTCATATTTTTCCTGATGGGACAACACCATTTCCGCCACCGCCCGCAGACTGGGATTGCTGGCAATGATCTGATGGCCGATCTGCGGATGGGTTTTCATGATGGTCCATTCGGCGTCCGTTAACGGCCCTTCTTTCAGCAGGATGTTATCCGGAATCGCGATCTTCCCGATATCATGCAGCAGGGCACCCGTACGAATAGACTCCAGTTCCTCCGGTGCAACGTTCATTTCCCCGGCCAGGATAACCGCCAGTTCCGCCATACGCCGACAATGCGCACCGGTCTTTTTTTCGCGGGCTTCGATCAGCGACGCCATGGCTTCGAGTGCAAACTGGGCGGATTTGCGCTGTTCATCCAGTGCGCGCGTCAAGGAGCGGCCACGCTGCGCCACCATCGCCTCCAGATGTTTCTGATAGCGTCGGTTCTCCAACAGGAGCCGACGGCGGCCCAGCGCGCGGCCGACAACGGGGATCAGCTGGCGTGCGGTGAAAGGTTTTTGGATGAAATCGTAGGCTCCGGTACGCAGGGCTTCTACCGCGCGATCAAGCGTGGCCTCGCCGGTAATGACCAGGGGCACCATTAAATCGTCCAGCGCACGTAATTGTGTGATGAGGTCCAACCCATCTTGCCCGTCCAGCAGCAGATCGACCACCGCCACATCAATCAGGCTTTTTTCGTTCCGGGCGTGTTGCAACGCCTCCTCCACATTCCGCGCCAGCAACACCGCGTAGCCGGCGGCTGTCAACAGCTGGCTCAACATCGCCCGGATATCGGATTCGTCATCGACTACCAGCACCTGGCCGGTGGAGGCGGGTATGGCCGGCAAAACGTAATCCGACGATGGCATGGGCTCGAACCGGGTTGATAAATGGTTGGCCAGCCACAGTTGGTTGCGCCCGTTTTGTTTGGCTTGGTAGAGCGCACGATCCGTTAAGCTGATAAAGTCCTTAAGGTCATCGGCCGCCTGGGGCGTAACGGCATGGGCACCAAGCGAGACGGTAATTTTCAACTCCTGGTCTCCGGTGCAAAAACGATGTTCACGAATCCGGGCACACAAACGCTCCCCGATGTGGCGCACTTCCTCCAAGGTACTCCAAGGCAGAATCACGACCAGCTCGTCGCCGCCATAGCGGGCGACGATATCCGTATCCCGCATGGCCGCTTGGACCAGTTCGGCGTATTCTTTAATCACCTCATCGCCCACCAGGTGGCCGTAGGTGTCGTTGACCGACTTAAAGTGATCAATATCCGCAATTAGCAGGCCGATCGGGAATGGATGCCGTTGGCTCAAGTGCCACGTGCGCTCCAATTCCTCGGAAAAACCCCGGCGGTTCAATAACCCGGTCATAGCATCGCGCACGGCCATGTGACGCAGCGTAGACAACAGTTTATCGCGTTCCTGCTCGGCCTGCTTGCGCTCGGTGATATCGGTGAGCAGTCCATCATACCCCACGACGGTTCCCGTAGTGTCCCGTTCCACCACGGCGATGTTCCGGACCCAGCGGATGGAGCCGTCCTTATGCATGATGCGGTATTCAAGGGGCGGAGGCTCCTGGCCGGCGCGGAGGGCTCCAATATATTGCATGAGCAGCGGCCGATCCTCCGGTAGCGTCTGTTCCAGCCAGAGCTGAGGCTGCTGTCGATGTGCTTCCGAGGTATACCCTGTGACGCGCTCAACGCCTGCCCCTTGCGGGGTATACACTTCCCCGTCGCCGAGTAACGTGGCGGAATAGACAAACCCCTGGGTGGCTTTGACCAAACGGCTGTAGCGCCCTTCGGTCCAGTGGTGTCGCTCGTTACGACTTATGACGTTGGCGAAAATCTCCGCCACTACCTGCAGCAGATGAATATCCTCGAGCGGCCAGCAATAAATCCGCCTCACCGTATCCAATCCGATAAATCCGATCAATCCCCGCTCATCATCGTTCATCGGTAGTGCCAGCAACGACTCGATGTGCTGGGATAAAAACTCGTTCTTCTCGGCGTCGGCCTCCGCCGGCAACGCCTTGACGTACGGAATGTGAATCGGGGCCAGCCGGGCCATGGCCGCCTGCCACCACGGCATGCGGGCCACCGGTAACTGTTGCACGCGATGCTTCTGCGCTGGCGCGCCCGGGGCACACCACTCATGGGTGTTGTCCATGCAGGTCCCGTCGCGGGAATAGCGGAAGAGATAGGCGCGGTCGACTTCGTACCACTGGCCAAATTGCCGCAAAGCGTACTCGATGGCGTCATCCATCTCCGCTTCCCCGGCACCAATCAAGCGCGAAGCCACGTTCGCAATAATCTGCTGCAGCCCGACGCACGTATTCATTTTATGCCCCACTTTCCCATCAAGCGACTCGCGGTTTGCACGTCCCCAGCCCAAACCGCTGCCCACTCACGCAACAGGCGGAACACATCCCCCGTCTCCCCGCCTGTTCCACCGTGCAGCATGTTATGCACCGAGCAGAAAAAACACAAGATAAAAAACGGGCTGTTTTGGGGCTTGCCCTCCATTCGGCCTTGCGCTACGGTGCAAGGTGGTGTGTTGGAAAACGACGAGGTGTACTATGTTGTGGTTTAAGAAAAAAGTCAGGATCGAGGAACAGGTGGCGGAGTTAATCCAAAACAAGCTGCCACGAGCGGTAGCCTTTTTCGAAAAGGAGAACAAGCAAAGCCATCAGCGCTTGGATATAAGTGCGGCCCAGTTGCAGGAAGTGGGTGCCGGCATGATCCTCTTTTTTCTGGGAAAATTTTTCCCCGATACGGAAAAATCGAATCTAGCCATGATGTCGCGGGCCTACAAGGAAGTGGAACGTAAATTGCCGGCGTTGGAGGCATCGCCCAAAGCGGCATTTAACTGGTGGAAGGCTTTCACGGACGGCCTGATTTTTCAGGAAGACGAACCGCGCCTGAAAATCGCCTGTCGAATTACCTGGGAAAAATTAATCACGGGCAAGGCTTACCGGGAAGCTTCCCCACTGCGGACGTTTGCCTACTTCCTCGAAATGGAAATCGAAAGCACCGCCAAGCTGCATATGGTGTAGCTGTAGCGACTACTCGGCGGGCGGTTCAGGGACCGAGATTTTACGCTTACACGCCGGACAGGTGATCGATTTGCCAACAGCTGAAACTGCGGCTGACAATTTTTGGCCGCAATATACGCAGTAGAATTTAAAAATGGCGTCGGACTTGGCTTTCGCATCCGTCTTGTCGGAAGAGGCCTCTTTTTCAGTAACCTCGGCCGCCACAGTGGCTTTGGCATCGGGTGCCGACGGTTTTTCCTTTGGTGCTGCTTGCGGCGCGGCTTCCTCCTCTACAGGCTTGGGTGGGGCCTCGGCGGGTGCTGGCTTATTGAGCCGAATGACCGGCTTTTTCCCTTCACTCTCACCCTTTTTCTTCAGCACAATCTTCTTCTTTTTCGCGTCACTCATGAGTAATTCCCCCATTAACTTTTCGCGTGGCATTATCGCGCAGGCCAGTCGTGTTGACAAGCCCTTTTCCTCGATTTTCGTTGGGCGGCGGTGAATTGAGTGGCCGCTGCTTATGCATCCGCCGCGGGCGGTGTCTCTGTACGGGCCGCAGCAGTAATGGCGCGTACGGTGAGGTGATTGCCGGTGACGTGCACCACCCGGACCCGGGCGCCGGCGTCAATCCAGCGGCCCTCTGCCACGGCGTCCAAACGGCGGCCATCGATCTTGACCACGCCCGCAGGTCCCAGCGGGGAAACGGCTTCGCCTTCCTTGCCCCGCCATTCTTTCCAGTTCGTGGTCGCGCTGCGTGACGTCCCTAAATCTTCCGCCAGCGTTAATTTGCGTCCGATGCTGCTGCGCGGAATCAGTTGCATCCACAACACAATCGACAGCCCGAGAAACACGAGAATCAGCAGGGCGGCCAACACGCCTTGCTGCGGGCCAAAAGCCGCAAAACCGGCGGCCACCGCGCCCATTAAGGCCACCGCGCCCAGCACGCCCAGCACGCCGCCCGGCACAAAAATCTCCGCGCCCATTAACAGCAGTCCCGCACAACACAAGGTAATAAACACTAACGTGGCATCCATATCGCCGCCTCCCTGGCTTAGACCGTTGGTGCGTCCGCCGCCGCGGCGGAGACCGGCTCGACAATGATCCGGTTCCCATGGGTTTCCACTACGCGCACCGCTTGATCGGCCTCAATGTAGTCCCCACGGGTAATCACGTCGAGCCTTTGATCTTCAATCAATGCGCTTCCTGCGGGATAGAGCGGCGACAGGGTCACGCCGGTTTTGCCCACCCAGCTGCTGGTATCTTTGGACGCCGCATAGCCCGCTTGCCGACTGGTCGCGTTATCCAATACCAACCGATGAAACAACGTGGTACCCGGCAGATAGCGGCCCAGGATCGTGCCCCCGATCGCCGCCCCGACAATCGCAAACGACAGCTTAAGCAGCGGCAGTTGCAGTTCCGGCAGGGACGGCCACCACGGATCGCCGGGCAGGCGCTGAATCATGGCGTTCAATATCCCCCACAAGACCAACGCCAACCCCGTAATACCGATAACCCCGAAACCGGGCAGCACCAGCAACTCCACCAAAATCAAGGCGATGCCGATAATGAATAGCAGGATATCCTCGTTACCGGCCAAACCCGCTATGTGGTGCCCGGCAAAGAACAGCAGTAGACAGACTGCACCGACGATGCCCGGCACGCCGACGCCCGGCGATTGAAACTCCAAGTAGATACCTAAAAAACCCACCAGCATTAGGAGCGGGCCGATGACTTGCAGGAAACGCGCCACGCGCTCCGCCAAGGTCACCTCGAGATCCACGCGCTGGGCGTCCCGGAATCCCAGCACGTCCAGCAAGGCCTCAAAATCCTCCACCGTCCCTTCGGACAACAAGGGTTGCGGCGGATCCCCGAAGCGCCGTTCCGCCTCGCTGTTGGTCAGGGTCAATAATTGGCCCTCGGCACTGATGATTTCGCCGTCCAGTTCATATTCGGTTTCCGGGCGGACCATGGCCGACGCCAGTCGCTCGTCGCGCCCTTTGCGCTGGGCAATACCGCGCACCAGACTGTCCACGTAGGACATGATCTTCTCCCGTTCCGCATCCGGTAACGGCTGTACACCGCCGCCCGGAGCCATCAATATCGGCATGGCATCCCCGATCTTCGAGCCGGGCGCCATGTAAATGTAGTCAGTAGCCAGCGCAATGATGGCTCCGGCCGAGATGGCGTTGTTTTCGACAAAGGTGTACGTGGGCATTTCCATGCGCGCGATCAAATCAATAATTTCTTCGGTCACATTGACGGCCCCGCCGGGCGTGTCCATCGGGAACAAAATGGCATCGGCACCCATCGCCTGGGCTTCGGCTAAACCGCGCCGCACCACATAGAGCAGGGCGGGCTCGATCGGACCGCGGATCGGCAGCACATAGATGACCTGCTCGCCCGTCGGCGCGCGGCGGGCGAGCGCGTTTCCGGTTTCGTCCCCCGCGGTTTCGGTTGCCCGACTAATTCCCCAGCCACCCAGCGCCGTCGCCAGGCAGCCGATCAAAATGATCCAGCGGTATTTTCTAATCATAGTTGGTTGGTCTCTCCATTGTGCATTTCGTCGGGCACCACGGGATCGTCCGGGACCGGTTCCTCACCGGGCTCGACGGGATCGTCCGGGACGGTGGAGCATTCGTCGGTATCCGGTTCCGGGGTCTCCTCATCAGGGGCTTGCTCGTCGGGCGGTGTTTCTTTTAGCACATCGACGTCATGTGTGGCCAGTTTGCGGGCCACATCTTCCTTATCGGGATCCTTTTCAAACGCCCGCTTCCATTTCGCGATGGCTTTGTCCGGTTGATCAAGTGCGAGATAGATATCTCCCATATGATCCAGCACCACGGGATCGTCCGGCAGCTTGTCCAGTGCCCGCTGGATTTCGCGGTAGGCGTCATCGTAGCGCCCTTGTTTAAAATAGATCCAGCCCAGGGTATCAATGAAGGCCCCGCTATCGGGCCGGTCTTCCAGCGCGCGCAGGACGTAGGTCTTGGCCTGCTCCAAATTCATATCGTTTTCGGCCCACATGTAGGCGAGATAATTATAGGTTTCGGCGTTGTCCGGATCGCGTTCCAGGCTCTCGTAGAACAGCTCCTCGGCACGCGCATAATCTTTATTGCGTTCGTGGGCGGCGGCGTACCAGAAAAAGAAACGCGCCGTTAAAATGTCATCGGCGTCCTCGTGGTCCTGCAGGCCGTTATACACCCGGTCCAAGAGGTCAAGGGCTTCTTCATATTCCTCGCGAAAGGAGTGGATATATCCCAGCATAGCGGGAATGGCCCACTCTTCCGGATAGGCGGCGTACAGTGCCTCGAAGATAGGTATCGCCTGTTCCGCCCGGTCGGTTTCGTCATCGGCCAGGATCAAATGCGCAAAGGCTTCCAAGGCGTCCGGGTTTTGTTCCAAGGCCTGCCCCAACACCTCCGGCACGTCGTCGGTTTGGCGGTTGTAGTAATAGGCGAGCGCGAGATACAGATAAAAATTGCCAGACATTGAGACCGGCCGATCCATCGCCGCCTGTGTGTACCGTTCAGCCGCCCGAAACGCGTTGATGGCGTCCGCGTAACGCGCTTCGTTAAACTTTAAATACGCCAGCATTTCCCAGATGCGCGGGTCTTCGGGCCGCTGTTCCAAGCCTGTTTCCAAAGCGGTAATCGCCGCCTGGGGTTCATCCTCCATTTTTAAGAGGCCCAGCTTCAAGTAAGCGGTGGGCTCCTGCGGCGCCGCCCGCGCGGCCAGTTGATAATTGACGATGGCCTTGGCGCGTTCGTCCAGGGTTTCATACAGGGCACCCAGCGCCATAAAAACCCGGGCATTGGTTGGTTGCAATTTGGCCAATTGTTCAAGAACGCCCGCCGCCGACTCAAGTTCGTCCTGCTGTTCATAGGCCTGGGCCATCCGTTCCAATGCCAATGCATTGGTTGGATCACGCCGCAGCAGGCGTTCGAAATGCGCAATAGCAGCTTCCCCATTGTCAGCTTGCAGCTGCAGATCCCCAAGCGCCATCAACAAGTCGGTATCGTTAGGGGCTGCCGCCCACGCGGCTTCCAAGTCGTCCAATGCCTTCGTCCGCCAATGTCGCCGGACCGCGCTATCCGTCGCCCCCGCCGCGCGGCGCGTGTAGACTTCCCCGCGCACCCGGCGCAGCGGGGCCGACCGCGCCCCGGCATCAATGCCCGCTTGCAACTGTGCCAAGGCCTCGTCCTCCCGGCCCAACTGGAACAGAAGATCGGCGGTGGTTAGATACAACGCGGTTTCGGTGGGATAAATTTCCAACGCGGCGGAATAGATGTCCAGCGCTTGGTCCAGTTCATGTTTTTGCCGATAGACCGAACCCAGCCAAATGAGCGGTTGCGCCTTATCCGGATGGCGCTCGGCCAGCTCGCGTAATAAGGTGACGGCGTCCTCACCTTTGCGCTGGCGTAACAGGTTGATCGCCATGCGCATGTAGGTCGGTAGATATTCCGGGTCCGCTTGCCGGGCGCGGTCGTAGGCCGCCAAGGCACGTTCATAATCCCGCTGCACCTCATAGGTCTGCGCCAGCGCAAAATGGGCCAATGCCTCGGCAAAGGCCTTTTTCTCAGCCGTCAACGCCTCAGCTAAATCGACCGCTCCGGCCTCATGCTCGCCCAGTGCCGCCTGTTGGGCAGGTAGCTGACAGCCCCCCACCACAACGGCGGCTGCTACAGCCGCCAGGTAGTTGGCCCAAGGTGGTCCCGCTCGTTTTCGTATGTGCCGCGCCATCATGTGTTCCCATCGATCTGGTGAGTTGCCCGTAACGTAGGGGCAATATTCCCCTTCCACACGATGTTTGCAAGCACACAACTTCCGTTGCAGCCGCGAATGCGCAGCGGCAGATAACCCAATAAACCGGAAACCATCGGTCGGGCAGCGGTAAGCCCCTGTTATTTCTTCTTGTGGCGGTCGGCCTTCAGGCGTTTACGGCGCTTGTGTTTCGCCATTTTCCTGCGGCGCTGTTTCTTGATGGTTCCCATACGGTATTTCCTTAGCTACTATAACCTGTCCGGCGGTGACGGACACGTATGCCCGATGGCCGCCTTGGCGTCAAGGCACAACTTTATTCAAGCCCAGTTCAATGATGTCCACGGCACCCGCCGCTTTCAGTTCCGGTATAATTTCGCGAACCACGCTTTCGTCAAGCACGGATTCTACAGAATACCAGCCTTCGGTCCGCAAATTATTGATGGTCGGGGCGTGCATTGCAGGCAACAACCCGGCCACCGCATCGAGCTTGGCGGCTTCTACATTGAGCTTGACCAACACTTTGCGATCGGCCGCCAGCACGCCTTGCAACATCAACGCCAACTTCTCGATTTTACGGCGCTTGAAGGCGTCCTCCCAAGCGGCCCGATTAGCAATCAGCCGCGTGGTCGACGTCAAGATATCTTCCACGATACGCAAGTTATTGGCGCGCAGCGAAGATCCGGTTTCGGTGATCTCCACAATAGCATCGACCAATTCCGGGGCCTTAACCTCGGTGGCCCCCCACGAAAACTCCACTTCAGCTTCCACGCCGTGCTGTTCCAGATACCGCCGGGTAATCCCCACGGCCTCGGTGGCAATCCGTTTGCCCTGCAAATCCTGAACCGACTGGATCGGCGAGTCCTGCGGCACCGCCAACACCCAGCGGACCGGGTTCATCCCGGATTTGGCATAGACCAATTCGGCCACCGCCACCACGTCCGACCCGTTTTCAACGATCCAATCATGGCCGGTCATCCCGGCGTCCAAGTGCCCGTTTTCCACGTAGCGACTGATTTCCTGCGCCCGGATCAGCCGGGCTTCGATCTCCGGATCATCCACGCGCGGGACATACGAGCGTGACCCCCCGGACACCGTCCAGCCGGCCTTCTTTAACATCTCAAACGTCGTTTGTTGCAGGCTGCCCTTCGGCAACCCTAATATAACTTTGCTCATACCCGCCAACAGCCCTTTCTGTGGTCCAAATTCAGTGAAAGCGCCGGATAGTAAACAAAAGTACCCGCCACGTCTACCCCCGTTTTGCAAGGGAGGCTCTTGCAAACCCCCCGAGGTCGACACGGAAGTCGACCCTCCGGCAAATAAACTGGCGTATTTTGTAGGTTCCGGAGGGGCAGGCTCCGTCCTGCCCTCATGAATGGTAGGTTTTGCAAGAGCCTGAAGGCCCAATATGGATGGTAATTTTTATGATTTTTTTACTTGCCAATTGGCTTACGATGCGTAATCTTATTCACATGAAAACAGAGAAATACACTATTGGCTTGGCTGCGTTGTCACTGACACTGTGCTCGGGCACGGTGCTGGCAGGCGACGGTACAGGCGAGGAAGGTTTTGTGCCGCCGCCGCGTGATCCGGTACAACCGCCGGCGCCACCACGCACGGTTTCCTCGGCGGAGTCTGTCTTGGGTTGCTGCTGCTGTCCCATCCAGCCCATGTCGCGGACCGAAGCCAAGCGGCCACCGCAGCCCCCGGTGCTCGTCACCAAGATCCGGGACGAGCGCATCCCGAGCGAATAACACAGCTCGCAGCGGTGTGGTGCCATCATAGGCGGCAATAGTTGCGGCCTCATGGTTAATCTCAGAGTCTGACTTTTTCAAACCAGCGGAAGAGTGCCACGACGCCGACCAACATGACGGCGATGACGATCCAAGGGTTGAGCCCCAGTATGTCGGGTAGCGTGATCTTGCCGTAATCGCCCCAAGTCATGACCGTTTCCGTGAGCCACGGGTAAAGCGTGGCAAACAGGGCCGCGCCAACCCACATACCGACAATCCCAAAGAGCGCGTGCCAGCGGCCTTCGCCCAGTGCGCCGATGGCCGTGCCGGGACATAACCCGTAAAGTCCCCAACCAATCCCGAACAACAAGCCGCCGATCAGGTTGGCACCCAATATGGTCGCCTTTAAGTTCAGCACGTCCTGCCCAAAACCGGTGAGCGCGTAGATACCGACCATGCCCACCAGGATGCCCGACATCATGAATTTGATGATGGTCATGTCTTGCAAACGCAGCGCACCAAGTTGTTTTTCGTACCGCAGTACTCGCCCTTTTTGCAGCAGAAAACCAAACACAATACCCGTCAATAAGCCCCATAACAAATTCATCACGCGTTCCTCCTATACACCAAGTTAGCTACCACCAAACCGCCAATAAAGAAGCCTGCCAGCGAGAGAAAACCGCTGACCGACAACTGCATCAGCCCACTCAGCCCGTGACCGCTGGGACAACCGTCCGCGAGCCGGGCCCCAAACATGGCGAAGATACCGCCCACAAAGGCTACCGCGCCACGCTTCCAGATATTTGGGCCGAACCGTTCCGCCCACATCGGCGGCACGGCTTCACACTTGAACGAGCGGTCGTGCCAGGCCGCCAAGGCCGCGCCCAGCAACACACCGATCAACACCATTGCTTGCCAGTCGAACCGCGGGGCGACTCGTTGATAGTACTCGTTGGCCTCGACCCGGGCCGGCATGACCACCTGCTCAATAGCTGCCGCCATGCGGACAAAGGTGGTCGAAGCGCCCAGAAACTGGCCGGTCAAACCGACCGACAAGATGGCCAACACGCCCACCAGCGCGCCCGCCACGTACGGATTCCATCCGCCATCATCGAACTTTCTCATCTGTTGTTCTCCTTTCTGTTTTTTCATAATTGGATTTTTTCGGTTTTACGAGAACGGCGACGCGAACGGTGAACGATTGGAGCGCATCTTTCTAATCGTCTTCCGCTCTCGCGCCGTCCTCGTAGACCCTTTCCCATCCATCATCATGTTGACCGCACCTATTTATTGATGGCCATCAAAACCCCAATCGCGCCCCAGATTCCCATGGACACCCAGGGATTACTATTCAATGGACACGCGCCAGTGCGACAGCCAATAAACCGGTAAATGGCATAACCGGCGGCTACCCCAATGACGGCACCTATGATCAATTTAATATTCATTGTAGCTCCTTTCTATCCTCTAACGTCCATTCGGGTGACGACTACGGAATACGGGAAGAGATTCTTGAATCCGTCCACCGTAGTCGTCGCCGTAGTCGTCAACCCATTCATTTTTTCATGAAACTTTTGCCAGTACCTGTTTGGGATGAATAAATCGCGTAATAAACCGCCGGCACCACTACCAGCGTGAAGGCGGTGGAGACGAACAGCCCGAATATGATGGACCACGCCAGGCCGCTAAAGATGGGATCGAGCGTGATCGGCCACGCGCCGAGCATGGTGGTGCCGGCGGTCAACAGAATCGGGCGCATACGCACGGCGCCCGACCGCAGGATGGCCTCGCGCAAGGCCATGCCGTCCTGTACGGCTTGGCGGATGAACTCGATCAAGACCAGCGCGTTACGAACCACAATTCCGCTCAAGGCAATCATGCCGATCATGGCGGTAGCGGTGAAGAATACCGGATTGTCGTAGCCGCCCACCGGCCGATTGACCAACGCGTTGAGCAGGGCAAAGCCCGGCATGATTCCGATCATGGTCAAGGGAATGCTTAGCATGATGACGCCGGGTATGGCGTAGGATTTGGTCTGATAAACCAGCAGCACAAAGATACCCAACAACGCCACCCCAAACGCAATGCCCAAATCGCGGAACACGTCCACCGTGATCTTCCATTCGCCTTCACCCGACCAATCGACCCGGATACCCGCCGGCAGCGGATTTTCCCGGAAATGACGTTGCAAGGCCAACACCGCATAAGCCGGACCGCGCCCGGCCATCTCGGCCTGGACATACACGACGCGCTCGAGGTTTTTGCGCAGGATCGTTTGATCGACCGCCTGCGGTTCGAACGTGCCCAGCTCGCCCAACGGAACGAGATCGCCATTGGCCCCGCGTACGGGCACCAGGGCCAGGCGCTCCAGCTCGGATCGGTCCGCGCGCGGCAGGCGGACCATGATCGGCCATTCGTTTTGGTCACGGTCCGTCTGGACCGTGCCGGCCATCTGGCCCGCCAACGCAATGCGCATGGTCTGCACCACGTCCGCTACCGTCACGCCGTTCAAGCCCGCCTTCTCGCGATCAACCCGGAAAAAGTATTCCGGTTGGACCGCTTCCACCGAGTCGTCAATGTCCACCATTCCGGGTTCCTCGTGCATGCGCGCCCGCACGACACGGGCGGCGGCCATGAGATCGTCGTACGACTGGTCCGGGGCCCCGTACAGCTCGGCCACCACCGTGGCCATGACCGGCGGGCCGGGCGGGATTTCCACGATCTTGATATTCGCGTCCAATTGTTCGCCCAGATCGGCTATGGCATCGCGCATCCGCAACACCAACGCGTGACTATCCATTTCGCGCTGGCGATGGTGCAGCAGGTTGACACGGATATCGGCCAGGTGCGGGCCTTGGCGCAAATAGTATTGCCGGACCATCCCGTTAAAATCCATCGGCGAAGCCGTACCCACCGTGGCGGTGAAATCGGCGACCTCCGGGATGGTGCGCAGCTCATCCTCGATCCGGCGCACCACGGCGTCGGTCCGCTCCAGCGTGGTGGCTTCCGGCATGTCCACAATGATTTGTAACTCGTTCTTGTTATCGAACGGCAGCATCTTCAACGGCACCGCACCGGTCAGGGCCAACGCCACCGATCCGATAAACAGCGCGCCGGTACCCCAGAACAACACCCGCCGTTTGCCCGGCGAATCGATGAACGGTGCCAGGACACGCTGATAAACGCGGTAGAAACCGCTACGGGTCACATCGTCTTCGCCGTCGCCGCCGGAATCGGTGGAGGAGTCGTTGTTCTCCGGCACTTTGAGCAGCAAGCGGCTCAGGGTAGGCGTAATAGTCAAGGCCACAACCGTCGAGAACAGTACCGCGATCGGCACGTTCATCGCCATCGGCGCCATGTAGGGACCCATCATGCCCGTGATGAAGAACATCGGGAAAAACGAAACCATTACGGCCAGCGTCGAGAGCACAATCGGCGGCATGACCTCGTTCATTGCGTTGAGAATCGCGTCCAGGCGCGAGGCGCTGCGCAGTCGTAAATGGCGATAGATGTTTTCCACGCCCACGATCGGGTCATCAACCAACAAGCCCAGCGTCAGGATCAGTGCAAACAACGTCACCCGGTTGATGGTGTAGCCGATCAGATAGTTGAACAGCAACGTGAGGGAGTAAGTGATCGGGACGGCAATCGCCACAATCAATCCCTCGCGCCAGCTCATCGTGAGCGCCAGCAGACCGATCACCGTGACAATTGCCAAGCTTAGGGAGCCGACCAGCGTGTTGACCTTTTCGTTGGCCGTTTCACCGTAATCGCGCGTGATCTGGATGCCCACTTCGTCGGGCACGACCACGCCGCGCATGGCTTCCCATTCCGCGCGCACCGCGCGGGATACGCGCACGGCGTTGCTGCCGCCTTTCTTGGCCACCGCCACCGTCACGGCAGCATAGTCGTCAGCGGAGGCCACGGCGGCTTGCGGGTCCGGTTGACCGGCCGGACCGAAGCCGAGCCGGGTGTAGGACGTCGGCTCCGCCGGGCCATCGACGATTTTTGCTACGTCCCGCAAGTAGATCGGACGCCCGTCGTGCGCCCCGACCATGAGCAGGCTCACTTCGTCAGCGCTTTGCAGGAAGGGACCCGTCTGCACCTGTACCACGCGATCGTTGCGATCAAATGCGCCGCTACGCGTTTGGGCATTGGCGGCTTCCAGCGCGCGCATGATGTCGAGCGGCGACAGTTGATAGGCCGCGATGCGGGCGGGATCGAGATAGACGTGCAACGTGCGCGGCGCGCCGCCATGAATCGTGATCCGGGCCGTATCGGTTATGCGCTGCAGGTGATCGACCGCTTCTTCCGCGATGCGGTAGAGCGCGTGCGTGTCGTAGCGATCACTGAACAGCGTGGCGTTGATGATCGGGACATCATCGATCTCAATCGGTTTCACCACCCAGTCGGTGATGCCCGGCGTAACCTGGTCCACGTTCGAGAAGAGCTTGTTGTAGAGCTTGATCAGGCTTTCCTCGCGGTCCTCGCCCACAAAGAAACGGACCGTCACCACCGCTTGGCCGGGGCGGGAGGCGGAGTAGACGTATTCAACGCCGTCAATTTGGTAGAGCAATTTTTCCAGGCGCGACGACACCATTTGCTCCACTTCCGCTGCGGAGCCGCCGGGATAGTTGACCAACACATCGGCCACCGGCACCACAATCTGCGGTTCCTCCTCGCGCGGGGTCACCCACAGCGCGCCCGCCCCGATCAGCAGGCTGACCAGGATCAGCAGCGGGGCCAGGTTGCCGGTGAGGAAGGTCCGGACAATGCCCATTAAGAGGTTGTCATGGCGTGCCATGAGTAGGTCCCTCCACGAAGATGACTTCGCCCGCTTGCAGGCCCGACAGGACTTCAACTTGGTCATCGTGCCGTCGCCCAGTCGTTATGTGGCGTTTGAGTACGCGATCGTCCACCACCACATACACGAAATCGAGTTGCCCCACCGCCGTGATCGCGGAAGCGGGCACCAGATAACGTTCCTGCGGGGAAGTGGGCAGCAGCAGACGACCGAACGTGCCGGGCAGGATCATCTCCTCGGCTGTGTCCAGTAGCACTTGGACCATTCGGGTACGCGTGTGGGGATCAATTTCGCCGACGATCCGGTTGACCCGGCCGGTCAATGTGCGGTCGGGCTGTTCAAGCTGGACCGTCAACTCATCGCCGATGGCCATGTAATTCACCAGTCGTACCGGAATCGGCGCATCCAGGCGCATCACGTCGGTGGCGTAGACGGTCGCCAATCGTTCCCCGGGATGGGCGAGGGTGCCTGCATCCACGTGACGATCCGCCACAATACCGTCGAACGGCGCCCGGATCTCGGCGTAGGTGAGCACCACTTCAGTGCGTTCCAGGTCGGCTTGTGTCACCAGAAACGTTGATTCGGCGGCCACCAGTTGCTGTTCCGTAGCGGCCAGGCTTTCGCGTAGCGTCTTGATGCGTTCGAATTCCGTGCGGGCGCGGCGCAGCGCGGCTTGGGCCGCTTGCTCTTCCGTGCGCAGGTCGCGGTCGTCCAGGCGGATGAGCAGTTGACCACGCGTCACGCGGTCGCCGGCCGAAACCGGGGCCTCATCCACGTAGGCTTGGATGCGGGCGCTGAGGTGGACCTTGTTGTCGGACGTTACCGAGCCGACCACTTCCAGCGGTTGCGGGATCGACTTGGCCGTTATTTCGAGCGTGTCGGCATCGGCAGGCAGGGG
>PWVE01000240.1 GCA_003562335.1 PVC group bacterium | reverse complement strand
GTGCAACAGCTCTCACATTGGCGGCGAACGGGTGTCGCCCCGATTGTAACCAAGCCCCGTGCGAACCAAAACGGTAATCGCCCGCCTGCTCCACAATGTGGGCGCGCACCGCGTTGTTTTCAATATACGTCCAGCAGCTCCAGACCGCCGCGCCGCTTTCGAGCAGGGAATGCTTGAACCGGTCTGCCCACAGCGAGCCGCGACGTCGTACCGGGCGGGTGCGGTTGTACCAAGCGGTGAAAAGTTGCTGCAGATGCCTCATGAACCAACTGATATCCCGGCTACGGGCCTGCCATACCCGGCAGGCCGGGCTGTCGGGCTTCAGCGTGCGTTTCCCGTTGTGAAAGGCCTGGTAGCGCCGACACATCTCCTCGGCACCCGGTTCCTCGACCGGCGCGTGAGCCAAGAGGTGAAAATGATTGGAGAGAACTTGGTACGAGACCACTCGGATGCTGTAGAGCCTGCTGACCCGCTTGAGTATCCGTATGAACTGTTCCTTCTCCACGTCGCCAAAAGGCCGGTCGTGCTTTGTGCCGGCGACGCGGTTGTAGCAATGGTACCAGCATGGTTCCTTATCAAGCTTAATTCGAGCTTGCCGCATGACCTCGTTCCTCTCTGCGGGCACCACGCCCGCTACTGTCTTAAAGAAACGAAGGCTTTGTTTTTCCGCAGAAAATATTCGTGAGCCGAGTGTGATTAACGCAATCCATTGGCTATAAACACATAATGAAGCAAGAAAATAATTTTACCGGCAACGAAAATGACACCATTTCTGTGTCCCCATCAGCGCCGGCAACGAAAATGACACCATTTCTGTGTCCCCATCAGCGTCCCCATCAGCGCCCCATTTCTGTGTCACATCAGCGCTATCAGCCGGTCTTTGCCCTCAGGGGGCATGACAATCGCTTCGGAATGTGCGAGAGTGTCCTTGTTCGTTTTGGGCATGGCAGACAGGCCACATATAAAACAATGGAAGACATACACAGGTGAATATGAAAAAAACAACACTAACTACGACTCTCGGTATCCTTTCCTTGCTCACCGTATTGCTGGAGCCTTCCACAGGACAAATCATGGAGGTTACGAACGAACTTCAGGAACGAATAATCTCGGATGTACGCGATCACACCATCGAAAGAGCGGACCGTTATTTGCGGAAAGAGCCGGTGACCGTAACCGCAAAGGTATCGGAACGGAGCGCTGGCGGGCCCAATGATTTTTATTCTGAGGGTGACTACTGGTGGCCGAACCCCAACGACCCGGATGCTCCGTTTATACGAAGGGACGGAGAGCGATTTACCGACCGGTTTGAGCATGATCGCCTTGTCATGCGGGATTTTGCAGAATACACGGCGGCGCTTACCAGCGCTTGGCTGCTTACCGGTGAACAGCGCTATGCCGATCACGCGTTGGTGCATCTCAACGCTTGGTTTATCAATCAGGAAACGATGATGAATCCGCACATGCTCTATGCCCAGGCGATTCAGGGCCGTGTGACGGGTAGAGATATCGGGCTAATCGACGCCTATCATCTTGTCGAAGTGGCTCAGTCAGCCCGCGCCCTGGTTAAAACCAACGCCATCCCGAACGAGGAAGCCGAAAAAATCAAAGACTGGTTCAATCGTTTCATTACCTGGATGACCACACACGAATACGGGCTAAGTGAGATGCGGCGATACAACAACCATGCCACGACCTGGGCAGTAACCGCTTCTGCCATGGCCAGATTCGCCGGCAATGAAGAGGTCATGGAATTAGCCAGAAATCGCTTCAAAGAAATCCTACCCGACCAAATGAACGCTGATGGTGGTTTCCCGCGGGAGTTGCGGCGCACCAAGCCCTACAGTTATTCGCTATTCAACCTGGATGCTTTTGCCAACCTCGCGTTTATTCTTTCCACTCCGGAAGATAATCTATGGGCGTATGAAACGGACGACGGCAAATCCCTGCAACTGGGTATGGATTTTTTAATCCCTTACATTGAGGACAAATCCGCATGGCCCTACGCAGAGGACATTGACATCCACGACAAATGGCCGGTTCGCCATTCATTACTGCTGTTCGCAGGCTTGGCTTGGCAGGATGCCAGCTACATCGATCTTTTTTTGCAATTTGATCCCGACCCCACACATCCGGAAGTGCTGCGCAATCACCCCGTCCGTCATCCAGTCATCTGGATGGAAGACCTGTTTCGGTAAACCGCGCCCGTGTGCTGGACGTCCCCACTCTTAGCCGGATGCAGGAACTTGCGCCTCCTGCTTTTTATGTCGTTTGGTGCTTTTAGTGGTTGCCCTCTTGCCACTGACCACTCGTCATTGCTTCCGGCACGCCGTGGTTTGCGCTTTTGTTGACTCCGCCCGCTGTCCGTGTCTACACTCGCCGCCAATGAGGGCCGGGAACCGGGCAACCGCTAATCGGCCTCGGTTTGGCTTCAGAAAAACCACACAAGGGGGGGGCAAGTGGCGTCCATTATTGAACAACTGCTGGTACTACAGGATCGCGACCGCAAGTTAATGCGGCTGCAACGGGAAATCGATGATCTGCCCGAACGACAAGCCATGATCGAGGCCCCGCTTGAGGCCTACCAACAGGCCATCGATCGCGCAGAGGAGGATATCCGCAATAAGAAGAAAGAACAAAACGATCTCGAAGCGCAGATCGAACAACGCCGCGAACGCATCAAAAAGTTCCGCCAACAGCAGATGGAAGTGAAGAATAACGACGACTACCGAACCTTTGAAACACAGATCAAGAAGCTTGAAACAGAGATCACCTCGTTGGAGGACAAGGAACTGGAGTTGATGGAGGCGCTGGAAGGTCTGGAAACGGTGCGCGCTGAAAAACAGGCCGCTTGGGCCAACGAAAAAGAAGGGATTGACGCCGATCTCGCAGACGTTCGACAACGGGCCGCAAACATTGAGCAGGAATATGAGGCCGTCAAGGCCGACCGCGCCAAGTTGGCGGAGGGCATTGATCCTGATTGGCTGGCGCGATACGACCGCGTCTTCCAGCATCACCGCGACTACGCCTTGGTATCCGCCGAAAACAACACCTGCGGCGGCTGCCACATGAAACTTCCGCCCCAAGCCGCCCACGATGCGCGCAAACTCGACTCGATGACCACCTGTATGTATTGCGGTCGGTTGTTGTATTCCCTGCCGTAGGGCGTATACTGGCCGGTAGCAGACGAAGCCGGTGTTCGGTCGCTGCGCGCGAAAGCGCGGGGAGGAAAGTCCGGACTCCAAAGGGCAGGATGCTTCCGCTAATAACGGGAGGCTCCTTGGCGATATCCAAGGAGACGGAAAGTGCCACAGAAAATATACCGTCCCGACCACGCCGCAAGGCGACTGTCGGGATAAGGGTGAAAAGGTGGTGTAAGAGACCACCGCCCCGGAGGTAACGAAGGGGGCAGGGTAAACCCCATCCGGAGCAAGATCAAATAGGGAACGTGAAACGGCCCGTTTCCATTCCGTCTACGGACGGAAGACGTTCCGGGTTGATTGCATAGATAAATGACCGAAGCCGCTTGGCGGTACAGAATCCGGCTTATAACCGGTTTCGTCTGCGTTGGTTTAATAGGAACAAGTTGATGGCGCGTGCGAAGGAAGAATGGTGGCGGTACGGGCGCTACACGCTGATCGGTGGCGTGTTGGGCGTAGGGGTGTTGTTTGCCTGGCAAACGCGCCGTTTACCGGCGCTGCCTGCGGAATCGCCCACCATCGATGACCCGGCAGAGGTGAATTGGGTCGCGCCACCGGACTTTGATCCGGAAGGTTGGGCGGTGATGCGCCCCGCAGGCGTGGCCGTCCCCGCAGAAGACGCGGGGCCGCTGTCCCAACGCTTCCGCCTGGCCGGTACCTTTTTCGCCTACTCGGAGGATGCCACCGCTGATACCGATACCGGCCGCGCGCGGCAAGCGATTCTCGACGATTTAGACGAGCAACGCCAGCGCCTCGTCGCGGAAGGCGATGAGTTGGCGGGCATCGACGTGGTCCGTATTTTTCGCGACCGGGTCATTCTACGCGGGACCGCCGGCGAGGAGGCTATTTGGCTGACCTTCCGCGAAACCCCGGACGACCCCGAAACGGTGGACCCGGATGAGGTGGCCGATGCAACCATTACACGATTCGAGGACATGCCCGCGCTTGAAACGCATCGCTTTGGCCGCCGGATTGCCGATAACCGCTGGATTATGGAGCGGGACGAACTCCTGCGTTATGCCGACGAGGTGCAACAGGACCCCGAACGCATGGCCGCCCTGCTGCTGGCGATGCAACCGGATTACAACGAAGCCGACGAAGTGGCGGGCTTTGTGCTGGAAAAATTGGGCGAGGACGAGTTGTACGTGGCCGCCGGATTTCAGGACGGCGACGTCGTGCGCCGGGTAAACTCCATGCCCATGACCAGCCCCGCCCGTGCCCAGTACTTCATCGCGGAGTTCATGCGCGGCCGACTAGATGCCGTCGTGCTGGATATTGAGCGTGACGGCGAAGAGCAGAAGCTGATTCATCTTATACGGTAGCTTGATTACCGTTTTTTCCCTTTAGCCTTAGCGCCGTGCGCCTTGGTGGCAGGTGAAGATTTGGCGGTGGGGGTTACGGTCCCCTCGCCCGCTGCCTGTTGCCGTGCGCGGCGGCGACGGTGCAGGCTCTGCTGCACGATCATCAGCACATTCTGTGTGGACCAGTACAGGGCCAGGCCCGAAGCGAAGTTGTAGAGCATCACCAGCATCATGATGGGCATGACTTTCATCATGGTCCCGTGCATTTGTTGCTGTCGTTCATCGCCGCTACTGGGCATCGGGGTCATTTTTTGCTGCAGGAACATGGTGAACGCCATAAAGATCGGCAGGATGTTCAGCGAATCCCAACCGAGAAACGGCACGGTGAATCCAAAATCCAAAAGCCGTTCCGGCTCGCTTAAATCACTAATCCACAAAAATTGCGCGAAACGCAGGTCAATGGCCGTGCGCAATAGGTAGAATAAACCGATAAACACCGGAATCTGCACGATCATGGGGAAGCAGCCCCCCAACGGGTTGACCTTATGCTCCTTATAGAGCTCCATCATGGCTTGCTGCCGTTTTTGCGGCTCGTCTTTGTATTTCTCGTTGAGTTCCTTCATCAACGGCGACAGCTCTTGCATGCGCCGCATGCTCTCCGTGCCCTTATGCGTCAAGGGCCAGAAGAGCACTCGAATGATGACCGTGAGCAGCATGATGGCGACACCATAATTGCCAAAGATGCCGTATAGCCCCGTCAGCCCGATCATCAGCACCCCCGCAAAAAAACGGATCGGCCGGAAGCCGAGTTCCATGATCAGTTCTTGATGGTAACCGAGATCTTTCAGACGCCCGATTTTTTGCGGACCGCTATAGAGGGTGTAGACACGCTCCACATCGCCCAGCGGTTCCAACGTCACTGCGGGGAACTGCAAGGTGGCCCAGACCGCCGCCAGCTCCTCCGTCTGATCGATTCGTTCGGCAAAGACCAAGGCGTTCTCGGTGTCCAACGCGTGCGGACGCAGGCTGTGGGTGAAGTACTTATTTTTCACCGCGATCCAGTCCACGGCTGTATCCAACGATTGCCGGATTACCGGGGCCTGATCACGCTTCATCCAGCGGTTATGCAGGTCGCGGGCCAACCGTTCAAGCGATCCGTCGGGTAACAGGGTATCTACTCCCAAGGCAAACATGCCGTACATACTGGTGGCCCCGGGCACCGGCTCCATGCGACCGGTATGGATGCCAAAGGCCGGAACGCGCAGGGACTGCTCTGTACTGTTGATAAAGCGGTCATGCACCCGAAACACGTAGTCGTCAAGCACCCGTATTTCACGTTCAAAGCGGAGACCGCCTTCCAGCTCGGCCGAAACCAGCACGCCGGGTTCAGCCCCTTCCAGGCGCTGTAAGACCAACGTGTGACGCGGGGACAGCCCTTGAATACCGGTCAGCGCCAGGGCGGGCTGATCGGCGAAATCGAGGATGATCGGGCCGCTATGGTCGTCATCGGTTTCCGGGTATGACAGCCAGGCCATTTCCTGAATGGTTCCGCCGCTGGACGAAAAGGTCACGCGCATGCGCTCGGTTTCCACCATTTCACGCCGGGCGGGCGGGGTTACTTCGGCCGGGAGCTCCGCCGTCGGCACGTCGGCGGCATCCGGCTCGCGCAGCACCTCGACAGGGGCTTCCTCCGCTTCATCCCGGACCGGCTGAACAGGGGCTTCCACCTCTGTTTCCACGGTCGGGGCATCCACCGTCGGCACCGCTTCCGGCGGCGTCTCTTCGTCTTCCCACTCCACCTTTTCCGCAGCCGGGTCATCCGGGAAGAACATGGGCTTGATGATCATGCGATCGATTGGCGCCCACAGCAGCCATAGGGCAAACAATCCCACCAAAATCAAAATATCTCTTTTATTCATGGCTATTCATCACCTATTCCATGCATTTGGCATGTTCATTCTCTTTTGCCTCTGTCTCCGGCACAGGATCATATCCACCGGGATGCCATGGGTGGCAACGCGCAATCCGGCGCAGGCCTAATCCGCTCCCGCGCCATGTCCCATGTTTTTCCAATGCTTCGATACAATAGGCGGAACAGGAAGGGTAAAATCGGCACTGCCCCCCCAGCAAAGCCGCCAGCGTGTATTGATAAACCTTGATCAGCCCAATCAGTAGCCGCTTCATTTTGTGCGCTCCACGTCAGACGCCGCATACAGACCTGCCCGCCGCGCCAACCGGACAAACTCCTCATTAACCGCCGCAAAAGGAGCCCGCACCAAGGCACGCCGTCCAACCAGTACCACATCCACCGTGCCCGCAAACGTCTTCCGATTCAAGCGCCAAACCGTGCGCAGCCGACGCCGTGCACGGTTACGCTGCACGGCACCACCAACTTTGCGGCTGGTCACGACCCCTAGTCGCAGGCTCGCATCCGGTGCCGTTCGCACCCACAGCACCATATAACGGCCCACATGGGATTGCCCCTGTTCAAAGGTTTCACGAAACAGACCCGGCCGCGTTAAACGCTGTTCTCGCCGCAAGCGCTCGTTGGGTCTTGCGGGTACCATAGCGTAAGCCTTTCTTCACGGCCCACAGACCGGCACGCGCCGTATCCGCCCGTCACCGTGATCAACCGGACACGGTAAGCGACTTGCGTCCTTTTTGACGCCGACGCGCCAAAATCTTACGACCACCCACGGTACTGTTACGCTCGCGAAATCCGTGTTTCCGGCGGCGCTTGATCTTGGATGGTTTATAGGTTCTTTTCGTCATTAGATTCTCCCTTACATCGTAAAAGCGAGGCAGCCTAGGCGTAAACGGAACGCCTGTCAACCCCTGCACCATTATTCACCGCTACTCAGCCCTCATCCCATTCGTCGTCGTCATAGAGGGGTGTTTCCCGGTCGTCCGCTGTGGTGAACTCCGCCTCCTGCAAAAGTTGTTGCTGCCATTCCCCGAAAAGTACCGCCGCCCGCTCCTGGGCCAGCGAAGCCGCAATCTGTGGACGGAAATCTGCGTATAGCATTGGATCCACTTCATCGCGTTCCTGGACATAAACGACCAGGTACGCGTTGCCCACCCGCACGGGTTCAGTAATTTCCCCGGCGTTATGCGCCAACACGGCACGCACCAACTGATTCCCGTAAGGCCGCTCGGCCAACCCGTCAGCCGCACTGAACCGCAGCGGTGTACTGGCAGACAAATCGAATTGCTGGGCCACATCCGACCAGGACTCCCCGTCGGCCAGGTGCTGCTTGGCGGTTTGCACAAAACCTTCGGCCCACGCCGTGCGTTGTCGCGCCCGCTCAGCTTGTTCCGCCGCTTGGCGCACCTCGTCGGCCACCTCTTCAAATTCAGGCACGCGTTCAGGAATACGCTCATCCAATGCAATCACGTACAAGTACTCCTCGCCCTCGACCGGATCGCTAAAGTAATATTCCGCGTGCGGCCGCAAATCGAACGCCGCCCGCACAAAGTCCGGCCCCGCATCAATCCCCTCCGGCACGGTGTGACGATCAAAAGGCGGTAAACTTTCGATATCCCGGTTAAAGGTTTCCGCTGCCGCCTCAAAGCTGGCCGCTTCCCCATGCCGGTCGGGAATGAGGCTGACGACAAAATCCATGGCTACATCGGCCGCACGCCGGGCGGCCGCTTCGCGCCGCAAGCTTTCTTCAATCTCCGCTTGCACCTCTTCAAATGGAATCGTCGTGGTGATGCGGAAAAGATCGTCATCCTCCTCGGCGTGGTCATCCGGGGTTTCGGCCACTTCCTCCCGCGTGTACATTTCCTGATTCAGGTCGTAATGGGCACGGACCTGCTCCTCGGTAATTTCCACCTCATCTTCGAATGCCTCGACAGGAAACCGGACAAACCGCACTTGCACCTGTGCCGGACGCATAAAGCGTTCCGGATCGTTCTCAAAGAAAGCCCGCACAGCCTCCGTTTCCAGTGGGTCGATTTCCCCCACCGCATCATCATCGATGCGCACATAACTGACCTCGAACGAGTCGCCCAGCGTGCGAATCGCCTGATCGATCTCCGCTGGCGGTATCCACACGGCTTGCGCCAAAGCCTGGCGCAACTTATCCAGCACCAATTCCTCCGCCACGTGCTCTTCGAACTGGCCGGCACTGAAGCCCATGGCCATAAGGTACTGATTGACAAATTGCTGGTAGGTTTCCGTGCTGAAACGCCCGTTCTGCTGGAACATTGGGTACGACCGAATAGCCGCCACCACTTCACGGTCACTGGTCCGCAGCCCCATCTGCTCAGCCTTCATCAACGACGCCAACCGCTTCCAGGTCATCCGGCGCAATTCACGGTCGACCTCTTCCGTGATCGAAATTTGCTGCCCTACCGCCAGCAAGACCCCCATATAGGTGTTGGCATACGCGCGACGAAAGGTCTCGGCCGATATCGACTCGCCGAACAACGTGCCGGCCGCCTGCCGGTCCGCACGGTCACGCGCGTCACCTGAACCCGCCATGCCCATAAAGGCAAAGGCCACCACAATCAAGAAGGTGAACCCAATCCACACGAACTTGTTCGCGATCAACTTATTAAATTTGGTAATTAACATTGCCATACGTTTAAATCTCCCGGGAAACAGGCCAAACGATACCCGTGTTGGGCGGTAAGGTCAATCGGCGAATTGATACACACGACGTGCTTGATGTTCTGCGCTGAATCGGGTAGCGTCCCGCCCATGAGCAAAAAAAACCCTCCATTTACGTTTCAGAAACCATTCCCCTTAGGCGCGGACCCCGTTGAATACCGCTTGCTGACCGACGAGTTCGTCGAAACCGTCCAATTCGACGGCGAAACGATACTCAAGGTGGACCCGCAAGCACTGACCTTCCTCGCCGAAACCGCCATGCGCGAGATTTCGTTTAAGTTGCGAACGGAACACCTGCAAAAAGTGGCCGCCATTTTGGATGACCCGGAAGCTTCTGACAATGATCGGACGATCGCCCTGACCCTGTTGCGCAACGCGGAAGTATCGGCCCACGGCGTGCTGCCTTTTTGCCAGGACACCGGTACCGCCATCATTTTGGGTAAACGCGGCCAACGCGTGTGGACCGGGGGCGGTGACGAGGAAGCCCTCGCGCGCGGCGTCTACAACACCTATACCCGCGAAAACCTGCGATACTCCCAAACCGCCCCGCTATCCATGTACGAAGAGGTCAACACCGGCACGAACCTGCCCGCCCAGATCGACCTGCTGGCAACCGATGGCGACACGTACGATTTCCTGTTTGTCGCCAAAGGCGGCGGCTCGGCCAACAAGTCCTATCTCTTTCAGGAGACCAAGGCCCTGCTGACACCGGCCAACCTGGAAAAATTCTGTATCGAAAAAATGGGCACCCTGGGGACGGCCGCCTGCCCCCCCTATCACATCGCAATTGTGATCGGCGGGACTTCGGCGGAAACCACGATGAAAACCGTCAAACTCGCCTCGACCAAGTATTATGACGAGCTGCCCACCAGCGGCAACAAACACGGTCGCGCCTTCCGCGACCTCGAACTGGAGGACAAGCTGCTCGGCTATACGCGTAAAATGGGCTATGGCGCTCAGTTCGGCGGCAAGTATTTCGCAATTGATATTCGCGTCATCCGTTTGCCGCGCCACGGGGCCTCCTGTCCCGTCGGCATCGGAGTTTCCTGCTCGGCGGACCGCAATGCCAAAGGCCGGATCGATAAGAACGGCGTCTGGCTGGAGAAGCTGGAGGACAACCCCGGTCGCTTCATTCCCGCCAGTGTGCGTGAAAACAAGCCGAAGAATGCCGTCCATATCGATTTGAACCGCCCCATGCCGGATATCCTCGCTGAATTGAGCCGTTACCCCGTCACCACTGAACTGGCACTGACCGGCACCATTGTGGTGGCCCGCGATATCGCGCACGCCAAATTACAGGAACGCATTGACCGGGGCGAAGGACTGCCGGACTACATCAAGAATCATCCGGTATACTACGCCGGCCCCGCCAAAACACCGGCCGGCAAGCCGTCCGGCTCGTTTGGCCCGACCACGGCCGGCCGGATGGACTCGTATGTAGCGGCCTTCCAAGCGGAAGGGGGGTCCATGATCATGCTGGCCAAAGGCAACCGCTCGCAGCAGGTTACCGATGCCTGCAAAAAATATGGCGGGTTTTATCTCGGCTCCATCGGCGGCCCGGCCGCCTTGCTGGCGGAAAACAATATCAAACAGGTCGAACTGCTCGAATACCCGGAACTCGGTATGGAAGCGATCTGGAAAATCGAGGTGGAAAATTTCCCCGCCTACATCCTGGTCGATGACAAGGGCAACGACTTCTTTGCCGATATCCGCGATACCTGCGCGGCCTGTGCATTGGAAGCCTACCAGTCCCAATCAAATTGACATTCATTTGTTTATTGGCCAGTATACTTCCCATGAACAACTGTTCAAGGAATCGTCTTTTTTTTGCTGCGCATATTGGCCGGGGAATGGTGTTGCTGGGATTGGTGTTCGCCGGGTGTTCTCCGCAGCAAACGGACGATGTTCAACGCACGCGCGAGCGGGACGATGACTTGCTCCCCTTGCCGCGTGCGGAACAGGCGGTGCGACCGTCGTCGCCAAGCCCCTCCCCGGTTAAGGTTGAAACCGAAGCCCCACCAGAGTTGGAACCACCGCCCGAAGATGAACCATTTCCCGCCGAGGAAGAACTAGGCGACTTGGAAGAGCGCATCCCCTTGCCCGCTGCGGATAATTTGGAGGCCGACGAACAACTTCCGCAACCGTCACCGCCCGTGGCGGCAACACCACCGCCATTGCCGCTGCCCGAGGGTGTCCAGCGAGCGCACACAAGGTTCATGCAGTCACTGGAACGCTTAACGGAGGAGCGCCAAGAGGCCCTTGGACAACTGAATCAATTATATGTACAACGACTGGCCGATTTAGGGGCTTCACTCCAAGCGCAAGGTAACTTGGAAGGCGTCATCGCCGTAAGGGCGGAACACGATCGATTTGAGCGGGAGCAAGCCGTAAGGACTTCTGACCGGGTGGAGCAGCCAGCTGAATTGGCCAACCTTCAAGAAAGGTACCGTGCATCGCAATACAGCGATGTCTTCCTTGAAAATGCACAAGCAGCGACACGGTTGCTTGATCGCTACACCGAGGGACTTGAACGTATGGTTACCGAATTGGTACGGGAAGGAAACATCGAGGATGCGCAAGCGGTGCGGCAGGAAATTGACCGGGTAAATGCGCTCGAGGCACGCCAAGAAATTAAGCGGGTGCTGGAAGGTGTGGCGACAACGCGTGGCGGGGAAGACAAATCCACCCCTACCCCCCCGGCGACTGCTGCCGTTCCTTGGGGGGACGGGGTCTACCGCCTCGGCGACGAACCTCCCGGAGATTTTTCGGAATCACTGGTGCGGCATACGCGTCTCAGCCGGGCAGGCGCGCACCGGGCCCGCCTAACGTTCATGATGCGGGAGGATGCCCACTTAACAAGGAATGAACGCTCGCGACACACGCGCGCCCGCGAAGGAGAAATCGGGCACCATCCGCGGGTAATTATTCGGCCATCGCAAAGGGAATCCTTTGTCGGCTGCACCTTCGTGTTCCAGTATTACGCGCATGCGCTGGCGGAAAGGGATCGGTTTGTGTTAATGCGAACAGAACATATTCCGCTGCCGAATGTGAGTGACGGGCAGGAATTCGTCGTAGACGGGGCGGGCGTCCGCTACTACATAGACGAATATCATTATCATCCAAGTCGATACAACAGATTACGCGGACACGAACACTCTGGATTGATTTTTAGCGTGTACGATGCTGACGGGAACCTGCTGGTACAGGGAACAGACTCTCTTTCGCTGGAAGACGAAGCATCGCCCCGTCTCCCTCCGCCATTAAACGACGAACGAGGAACCCTCTACCGCCAGAGCCGCTGGTGACCTAACACCCAGCAAGCCTTCACCCATCTGAGCCGGGCTCCGAGACAGGAATGAGAACCTCGTTGCGTCGCATGAACCAAGGCATAAAGGGGGGATTGTAGCGCGCCCAAACGGGATCACCCTCGCGCTCCCAACCTTGCGCCTCGATCCATTTCACCAGATCCGCTTTGTGCCGCCGATAATTCCGTTCCGTCCAGCGACCAGAATACCTCACGGCCGCCACGCGCCGCGCGGGTATTTCACGCAGGGTGATGCGTGAATGGTCGGGGACCGGCAGCGTCTCCATCGTGTAGGTAGCCGGCATCATGAAGTGGACGACCCATCGATCTTCAACCGCCCGCTGTCCAACCGGCGCGGTCATCGCAATTTTCTCGCCAGCCCGTTTCTGGGTCACCGGCGACGTCATGGGGATCGACGTACGCGGCTGGTTATTACCCGCAATATACCGGTACAGAGGACGGAAAGCACGATTGCCCGCTTGCTCCATAGTACCCCCGACTTCGATCTCCGCCACAATCTGAGGTTCGTAATCCCGTAGCTCGAACCGGTCATTTGCCTGCAAAACCGTATACACTGCCTCTTCTACCGCTTTTGCCCCCATCGTCATAGCCCCTGATAGCATAAAAGCCGCCATTAAGATTCGTATTTGATTGGTCATAGGTCACGCTCCTTTTTGTGATTGCTGTGTAGTCGTTGTCCGCCCGCATAACTGACTCAGCCCCCCTGTAAAACCTCGCTTCCATACAGGTAGAACGAGCCGCAGTCTTTTCTTGATGATTTATCAAACAGGCTCGATTACATTGCCGCCATGAACAGTACCGACCATAAGGCTCCAGTAAAATGGCCGATTGATGGTGTTTTGGACTTACATCTGTTCCGCCCATCCGAGGTCGGCGACCTGGTGCCGGAATATTTAGACGCCTGCCGGGAAAAAGGACTGACGGAAGTCCGCATCATTCACGGCAAAGGGACCGGCCAGTTACGAGCCTCGGTCCACGCGATTTTGCAGCGGCTCCCGTACGTACAATCATTTTCACTGGCCCCCTCCACGGCCGGCGGCTGGGG
>PWVE01000213.1 GCA_003562335.1 PVC group bacterium | reverse complement strand
GGAAATCGGATTATTCGCAAGGGCTTGCCCAAGAAAAAAGGCGGCATTGGCTTGCACACCACGGGTATTTCAAGGCGAAGGTTTTTGCCCAACCTGCAAAAGGTGAAGGTCACCAACGGCAAGGGCGGACAACGCAGTCAATTGGTTTGTGCCTCCTGCCTGAAGGCGGGTAAGGCCGATGCAGTGTAGGCATTACACACCGGAAATCTTACACTCACACGCAGTTTAAAACTATTCATAAAGGGGTGACATGCACGAAGTCAAAGAAGTCAGCAAAGTTGAGATCACATACGAAGGAAAAACGTTAACCTATCCTGTCATTGAGGGGTCTGAAGGGGAGCGGGCCATCAACATGGGATCGCTACGTAAGGATACCAAGCTGATCAGCTACGATCCGGGTTTTGGCAACACGGGCTCGTGTATCAGCGATGTCACCTTTATTGATGGCGAAGCCGGGATCCTACGATACCGTGGCTATCCGATCGACGACCTGGCCAATAACTGCACGTTTATCGAAGTCGCCTACCTGCTCATCAACGGGGAATTACCGACACAGGAAGAGCTAACCGATTTTTCGCGTATTCTAAACCGCAAATCGCTGATCCACGAAGACATGCGCAACTTTTTCCGGAACTATCCCGAACACGCGCATCCGATGGCTATTTTGTCGGCGATGGCGGTATCCTTGTCCAGTTTCTATCCCGAACTGGATCGACCGGCGGAAGAAGAGGTCAATGTAGCGGCCGCCCGTTTATTGTCCAAATTGCGGACGCTGGCTGCGCTTTCGTACAAACAATCGATTGGGCATCCGCACGTTTATCCCAGCAGCAAGCTGACCTACGTAGAAAATTTCCTGAACATGCTGTTCTACACACCGGTCGCCAACTACGAGGTGGACCCGGTAACGGTGCGCGCGATGAATAAGCTGCTGATCCTGCACGCCGATCACGAACAGAACTGTTCCACCTCCGCTGTCCGCCTGGTAGGCAGCTCGGGGGCCAATTTGTATGCGTCGGTCGCGGCCGGCATCTGTGCCCTGTGGGGCCCGCTGCACGGTGGTGCCAATCAGGCGGTGATTGAGATGCTGGAACAGATTCATCGCGAAGGGCTCACCATCGACCAGTGCATCGCCCGCGCCAAAGACAAAAATGATCCGTTCCGGCTCATGGGTTTTGGCCATCGTGTGTACAAATCCTACGATCCCCGCGCTAAGATCGCTAAGAAAGCGTGCGAAGATGTCCTTGAGACCATGGGCATTCAGGACGAGCTGCTGGATATTGCGGTCCAACTGGAAGAACGCGCGCTGAATGATGAATATTTTAAGGAGCGCAACCTGTACCCCAATGTGGACTACTACACAGGCATCACGCTGCGCGCGATGGGCTTCCCGACCGACATGTTCACGGTCATCTTTGCGATCGGCCGACTGCCCGGCTGGATTGCCCATTGGCTTGAACAACGGGCGGACAAAGATCAGCGCATCGGACGCCCGCGCCAAGTCTACACGGGCCCAACCAAGCGCAAAATCCTGCCGATCGACCAACGCTAACGGCTGAGTTCCGCCGACTTTTCGACCAGGTCAGCCAGGCGCTCGGCACCTTGCGGTTTGGCGCGCAATTTAAGGATGGACCGCATGCGAGCCAAGCGGTCGCGCTTCTGCATGGACGCCACCAAATAATCGGTCAGCCATGCGACGCTGAGGTCGCTTTCCGGTACTACATCCACCGCGCCCGCCCGCTCCAACGCGCGGGCGTTGGCGGTCTGGTGATCGTTAGCCGCATGGGGATAAGGCACGAGCAGTGCCGGCACCCCGAATAAGCACAATTCCGCACAGCTGGAAGCCCCGGCGCGGCACACCGCCAAACTTGCCCGCTTGTATAAGTCGGCCATTTCACCGGTAAACGCATGGACCTCCGCCTCCACGCCAGCCTCCGCATAGCGTGCAGAAACCGTTTCCCGGTCCACTTCCCCCGTAAGATGAATAACCGCCATACGTTGCCCTTGGGCCGCCAACGTGGTCACGGCCGTGCTCACCGCCTCGTTCAACCGATGGGCCCCGTGACTGCCCCCCATCACCAGCAGGGTGAACCATCCATTGCCCGAAAGGTCGCCGGCGTCTATAACCGCCTGTTCCATTTCCCGTCGCAGCGGCATACCGATCACCTCAACCCGGTGTCGGCGCAGAAAGAAACGTGTCTCTTCGAAGTGACACGCCACGCACTGTGCACCGCGCGCGAACCAGCGCACCGCCCGGCCCGGCTGGACATTGGCCTCGTGCAATACATAGGGAATACCCAGTCGCCGGGCGGCCCCAACCGGTCCAGCCGACGCGTAACTACCCATCGCCAGCACCACGTCCGGCGGCGCGGACCGCATCTTGCGGTAGCAAACGCGGCGCGTACGCCCTAATTTCCAGGCCGCGCGCACGCCGCGCCAGGATAACGAGGTCGGGAAACCCACGGCCGGTACGCGCTGCACAGCCCCTTGCCAGGATGCGGCCGCGCGCGCTTCCACCGGATTACCCGTGAGCCACAGGGTCACTGCATGGCCGCGCGCCCGCAGCACTTCGGCCGTGGCCAGGCCGGGCATCACATGCCCCCCGGTGCCACCGCAGGCTATGGCAATGTGACAACTCATTCACGCCCATCGTCCAGTTTGATATGCACATCACGCAACTGGCGGGCGTCGACCGTGGCGGGCGCGTTCATCATGAGGTCCATCGCCTTTTGGGTCTTCGGAAAGGCAATCACATCACGGATGCTTTGTTCGCCGGCCATCATCATGACAAACCGGTCAAATCCCAGCGCGATGCCGCCATGCGGCGGAGCCCCGTAGGACAACGCGTTCAGCAAATGACCAAACCGGTCCTCGACTTCATCCTTGGGCAACTGTAACGCGTCGAACACGCGTGCCTGAATGGCTGGATCGTGAATACGAATACTGCCGCCACCCAGCTCCACGCCATTCAACACAATGTCATAGGCTTGCGCGCGCATCGCAGCCGGATTCGTTTCCAGCAGGTCCAAGTCTTCCGGATGCATCGCCGTAAAGGGATGGTGCATGGACGTCAAGCGCCCTTCGTCGGTGACCATAAACAACGGGAAATCCGTCACCCACGTAAACGCCAGCGCGTCGGCCGGAATCACCCCGGCTTGCCGTCCCGCCAGCAAGCGTAAATGGCCCAGCGCCTCGTTCGCCACCGGGCGTTGGTCCGCCGCAAAGAACACCAAGTCGCCCGGTGCAATGTCCAATCGTTCGCGCAGCTGCTGTCTTTCCTCGTCGCTGAAGAACTTGACGATCGGCGATTTCCATTCGCCATCTTCCTGGGCGCGAATATAGGCCAGTCCCCCAAGCCCCCATTCCTTGGCCACGGCGGTCCATTCGTCCATGATCCGGATCGGGATACCGCCCAGCCCTTTGGCATTGACCGCCTTCACGACCCCGCCCTGATCCAACACCTGCCGGAACACCTTGAACCCGCTGTCACTGAAAATGTCCGAAAGTTCCACCAGCTCCATCCCAAACCGCAGATCCGGCTTATCGCTACCGAACCGGTTCATCGCATCGTCGTACGTCAACCGCGGGATGGGGAGTTGCACCGTGCCTTTGCCACACGCCGCCACGACAGCGGCCACCAGGCCGTCCACCACTTCGTAGATGTCTGCCGGTGTGACAAACGACAGCTCCATGTCAATTTGCGTAAATTCCGGTTGGCGATCGGCCCGCAAATCCTCGTCCCGGAAGCACCGGGCCATTTGGAAATAGCGATCCACGCCCGCCATCATCAATAGTTGCTTATATTGCTGGGGCGCTTGCGGCAGGGCATAAAACGCGCCGGGCATGACCCGGCTGGGCACCAAATAATCGCGGGCGCCTTCCGGCGTGCTCTTCGTCAAAATGGGCGTTTCCACTTCCGTAAAACCCGCATCGTCCAAATATTGGCGGACCGTTTGGGTCATGCGGTGACGTACCGTCAAATTTCGCTGCATGGCACCGCGTCGCAGATCCAAGTAGCGATAGGTCAATCGCAGATCGTCCGACACCTTGTCCGCTTCGGCATCCGTCAAAGGGAACGGCGGGGTGCGGCTCTTGTTCAAGATACGGATCTGGTCGCCGCGCACCTCGATTTCGCCCGTCGCCAATTTGGGATTGGCCATCGATTCTGGACGGGCTTCCACCACGCCTTCCACTTGAATCACGTATTCGCCGCGGGTGGTCTGGGCCAGATCCCACGCTTCACGCGAGTCATTGGGATCAAAAATCACCTGCGTTAACCCGTAACGGTCGCGCAGATCGATAAAAATCACCCCCCCGTGGTCGCGGACCGTGTCGACCCAGCCACACAAAACCACGCGTTCCCCTATTTGTGCCGAGCGCAGTGCTCCGCATGTATGCGTACGCATTTTTTTCAATGTAATACCTCTTTTGCTACCTGTAAAGTGGCGGCATCATATAGACGCCGGGATTTGATGTAAAGCCATCGTGCGCTCAACGCACCTCAAAAAGCGCTTGAAAAGCCGTCCGCACCGGCGTACATATACGGGCTACGCGCCTGTAGCTCAACTGGACAGAGCGCTGCCCTCCGGAGGCAGAGGTTGTGGGTTCGAACCCCGCCAGGCGTACCAGCCGAATCATAAGGTTGTTACAACGCCGTCGGCCGTGTTACGTTCCGTGCCACTGTGACCATACCGGAATTCATAGCCAAGTGGCGTAAAGTTGAGCTCAAAGAACGTTCTGCGGCTCAGGAACACTTTATTGATCTGTGCAACCTTTTTGAACACCCCACACCGGCGACGAGTGATCCCACCGGGGAAACGTTCTGCTTTGAAAAAGGCGCGGCCAAGCACGGCGGCGGCGACGGATTTGCGGACGTGTGGAAGCGGGGCTTTTTCGGCTGGGAATACAAGGGCAAGCACAAAGACCTAACTGCGGCCTACGACCAATTGCTACGCTACCGCAACGCACTGGAAAATCCGCCCCTGTTGGTACTGTGCGACTTGGACCGCATCATCGCAAAATCCCATGGCGACCCGGTGCGATTCGGCAAGCTACTGGCGCAACTGTTCGAAACCATGGCCACCGGCGGCGACTTCGGACTCGAGACCATCCGCCATTTCAACGGCAGTCTGTTCGATGATCCGCCTTCGCAAGGCTCCGGCGCGACAAGTAAATCCGCGCTCGACATGACCGGCGACGAAATCAAACGCGTCGCGGCCGCCGCCGAACTGGATTGGAGCGCGGTTGACCCGTCTATTTTCGGCACCCTGTTCGAGTGCGGACTCGATCCGGCCAAGCGGTCGCAACTTGGCGCGCACTTTACCGGCATGGCCGATATTGAACTGCTGGTGGATGCGGTCATCGTCACCGACCTGCGGCGCGAGTGGAACGACAGCCGGGCCACCATTGAAATTTTGCTGGCCACCGGCAAGAAGCCCGGGAAGGGCCGTAAAAATGGCACGGGCAAAAGTGGCACGGGCGTCCCGCCCGTGAATCCGCCCGTGGGTCATGGGCAAGATGCCCATGCCACGATTAGTGCTATGGCGAAGGAGTTGAATGAACTGCGCGAGACGTGGTTGAACCCGTCGGACGTGACAAAAGATGCCAAATCTTCAGCCACGCCTCGGTGGTTTCATTCGACTGCCACTCTTTGTGCCCGAAGAGGGTGTTGGGAAGCCAGCTGTCAGTTTGCCCCCAGAATGAATCGGGCTGCCGTATAATCGCCACGCGCGGCCTGATGTCGCGGAATGAGTAGGACCGCGGATGCCCGGGCAATTGCACGAATGTAGCGGCGGTTTTCCTCGACTGTGCGCAGGGGGAGATGATGCGTCACCAGGAAGTTGAAGCCGAACTCCTCCATGATTTGCCTGCCCTTGGGATGCGTGAGCAGCCGCCCCTTTGAACCGGCATCATCCACCCCCCAACTCAGGAGACTGGACTGATCCGCACCACATTCCGTCGATACCGTCAACAGGCCGACAGCGAACAATAGTGCCGCTAGCAGGGATATACGCATAGCAGGAGCCCGTCCAAGTGTCATTTCAGGACCTCGCGGTAATACGCAAGCCGCTCCCGCAGCTCCGCCAGAATCGATTGATGATCCTTGGTTGCCGGCAGGCAAAGCTCCCGGGGCGCCCCCGAACGCGGATGTCCGACGGCATATTTCCCAAGAAAAGCCGTTCGGTACCCGGAATCACGCAAAACACCGGGAAAGCTTTCCTGAAACTGTTCCCGGCTGAGCGGGGTATCGAAATCTTCAATGCCGTGCCGTTTCATGTGCTGACCCGTCAGGATGTTCGCCCGACTGACCGCACAAATGGCCGTGGTTACAAAGGAATTCGTAAAACTGATACCCTTCTCGGCCAGACGGTCGGTATGCGGCGTATGAAAGTAGGGTTCGACATGTCCCATCGCGTGATGGGATTGATCGTCCGTATAGAACAGGACAATGTTCGGTCGCCCCGTGTCACCTTCCGCTGCGCCCGGGACAGCCAACCCCGAGAACAGGGACGCCGCCGCCAGATTAACCATAATGCGTCGCTCATTTGTCATATCGGACTCCTTTTCCGTATCGCAGATTTCGTAAACACCTCACAGGCTACCATCGAACTTACCCCCGTTGACAAGCAAAGAAAAGGGGGCACCGGTCTTCTTCATGATTGGGACCATGATGACAGGGTTGACGTCACCGACCATATTGACTCGCCGCCCCGCATACCGCCGTCAATCAAGTCAACCACGTCAACAAGGTCCCACCCTCTATTCACGCACTTCCCCAACAGCGCAATCGGCTACAGGAATCTTGTCTTGACGCGACAGCCCCGATGATGCATAAAGCATCCGTTATCAGCGGATTTAACTAATCCGTTTGCTCTGCGGGCGTAGCTTAGTGGTAAAGCTCCAGCCTTCCAAGCTGGCTACGCGGGTTCGATTCCCGCCGCCCGCTCCACTTATTCCTCAACGGTCAGATTATCGGCCACCGGGAATGTGAATGAGGGGGCGCGATCGACGAGGGCCTGTCCCATGCTTATCATCGCATCATGGCCAACTTGCCCTATGGGAAGCGGATCAAGAACCAAGCCAACCACCCGGCCGAGAACCCGGCCCTTAAGATTCTGAAAAACGTTGTCGGCGGCGTCTTTCCGGTTAACCGACGCAACGCGTACGTCCATCCGAGGACGTGTTTCGCTTCTGGAAAAAGAGAGCGATCTGATGTGGGCCACCATTTCATTGGCGCTCTGGACCTCGCCCGCCTCCATATGAACATCCCGCAAGCCGATCCGCACGGGGCTCTCGCCCCTGCTTACATCAAAAACAAGGCGTAGATCGTTAGCCAAGGGCCCCGCCTCCGTTATTTCACCGCTGACTTCAAAGCGGCCCTTGCCGGGTCCTTCATAGCGAATAAAGTCAAGCAGTCGTCGCAGCGATTGGCCTGCTGCGAGTCTATCCTTTCTCCGCTCAATAAACCCGGACTGATCGATGGCGTAATTTAAATAACCTGCCCCGGTTATTTCAAAATCAACCGTCAACGAGAAGTGATCAGGGCCATCTTCCTGCTGAAGCGGTAGCAAGCGCACCTGTAGGGTATGGTCGGGACTTTGCGAGAGCACAACCGGGGTGTTAGCACACAGCGGGATGAAATACATGAAGTCTTCAATGGCAATACGATCAAAACCATCTTCGCTGTAGTCGAACTTCAGCACCGGCCCCGTCTTTGGCGCTTCCTCAGCCGCAGCCACGTCTGCAGAGGTCGCCACCGTAAATGCAAACCAACACAGCCAGATTGGAATCAAATATCGGATAGCCATTCGCTACACGCCTTAACGATTAGCCGGGACCATCAGGAGAGGAAGGGGTCCCACGCTTATTCCACCCGCACATCCGTAATTTCGATTTCCATCTCCATTGCGCCGCCCGCGAGCATCTCCTCCAACTGAGCCATCTGCGGCGCGAGCATCGCCTCAATCATGGCGCGTTGTTCGGGGGGCATTTGCTCCAATTGCGACTTCATCCGCTCCAACTGCCGCATGGCTTGACGCATTTCGGGCTGTTCCATAAAGGCCTCCATGCCCGTGACCTTCATAAGCACCGCGCGCGCAATAGGCAGTCCGCGATGCAATTGATAGCCCGCAAAAAACAATTCAACGTCCACGTCATCGCCACTTGGCCCGGCCTGCGCCATCTGTATCCGGTGAATCCGGAAATCGCTCGCATCCAGCCATAGGGTCGCGCTTTTGGGCTCAAAATCTTTCAACGCGTCATGATCGCCCATTTGTCCGATTTCCCTCAGCACATCCGGGTCGGTGATGTCGATTTGATAGGCGCGCTTGCCTTCATGCGCCGCCCGCGCCACGGAACTTGCCTTACGCACCAACTCGAGCAACAGATCACTATTCAAGCCGACCGCAAACACGAATCCATCCTCATCCACCGGAGCCAGTACCGCGCGCCCGTCTTGCACGACCTTGCGAAACCGGCTGGTTTCGGAAAAAATCTGCACCGGTCCACTTGCCATGCTCGAGGTGATGCGCAACCGGTTAATATCCTTGATTTGCTCCTGTAATATGGGGTCCATGTGATCCGCCAACGTCTCAGGCGTCAATTGCAACTGCGCCAACGCCCACGTTTGCACGGACATCCACACCAGCACCGCCTTCCCTATCATTTTCAAATCATTCACCATCATACCCCTTTCGTTATGTCCGGAGAGCATACCCCGGTACATCCAAACAAACAAGAGCGCAGTGCACCGTTCAGCGGTGAAAAACCGCCGCTGAAGTTTCAGGGGCCGCCCTGACACCTGAACACTGAATACTGAACACTCCTACTACTCGTAGCGCAGTACTTCGATGGGGTTGAGGCACGCCACACGCTGCCCCTTATTGGTGAGCGTCCTCAAAATCGCGTTTCAAAGCGGGGATATCCACCCAATCCGGATCACCGGAAAACACGACCACGCGATAGCGGAACGTCCACGTTTCGCCCTGGTTCATGGAGATAGGCCCATCGAACGCGAATGGCGTGGGCGACATGAACCCGTAATCGCGGATGAACCATTTGGCCGGGGACAGCGGATTGTCCGAATGCTGGATAATGGCAATGCCTTCCTTATGACCATTAATGGTGCCGTACTTGGTCACCCAATCCGCTTTCTTTTCACGGATTTCCGCCTCGTTACGCCCCCCCCGTGAATCAATGATCGTACCGGTCGCAACCGATGTCAAGCCGGCCGCCATACGCGGACTCCCCACTGCCAGTTCGGGTCGCACGCGGACACTGAAGAATGAGTGGCCGGTCGGCCCAACCCGGAGGTAGACCTCAGGCGTCAATTCAAACTGAAAATCCAATAGACGGATATTCGGGCTGGGCGCGGTTATCCGGATCGTGCGGACATCGCTTAGTTGGTGCGCATGGTCGTCTTTGGGCACCACCCATTCGGTGCGATCGCGCAAGACCACCGCGTCGCCATCGCTGGCCAGGATTTCCGGTTGCCGCGACAGGACGTGACCGGTGGAGAGGTCGTCGCGGGGTTGCCAGTAGTTGGCGTGGCCCTGCACATTCCCGCTGCGTACATGGTCCAGACTCAGATACAGCGAGCTGTGGTGCGGGAAAGGAGACTGGTTCCAGGTGGTTATCGTCTCACCGGAGGCGGGGCCGACCACGGGATAGAAGAAGGGATATTTATGCTCGGCACTGAACAGATATTCGGTAAAGACGTTACCGTCGATCTCAACCACGACCCTGTCTGCTTCCATGCGCGCCTCGATGCGTTGCGTCGCAGCGGTCGCGGATAGCGCCATAAGAATAGTGCTCACTATTACGCTCACTATTACGGTTCTTACCATGGTCTTCATGTGTTACTCCTTTGGTTTTGGGGTTTTCTTATGCCTGAGGCTTTTGCAAAACCTCCAGCTACACCACGTGGCACGGGCATCCTGCCCGTGAATCATGGGCGGGACGCCCATGCCACGGGAGGTTTTGCAAGAGCCTGGCCATTTAATTGGATTATCTCTATACCTCATCGGGTAATTCGTACCCGTTATGATAGCGGGCACACAAAAATTCGTTGGCTTCCGGACTATTCGTAAAGCGCTCGTTCTTCGCATCCCACTTGAGGCGCTGTCCGGTCTCGCCCGTAACGCCGCTTACCCAACGCGCGATGTTGCCGAGATGGCATAGGGTAGTCGTGCGCTGCCCTGCCTCAATATCCGCCGCCGGCTTGCGACGTTCTTTTATGCAGTTGAGCCAGTCCTGGGTAATGCTCGTACGGCGGGCATAGTCAAAGCCGCGGTAAATCTGTTCTTCCCCTTCACTATCCGTCGGGCGGACGATCAAGTCGACCGGATCCGCATTAAACCCGTCACGGGTGACGGTTAATGTGCCGTTTTCACCGACAAACTGAATTTCCGGCCAGCGCACACCCCCGGAAAGATCGAGCTCAATCCCGCCGGGGTACATCATCTTAATAATCGGCTGGTTCGGGCCTCCTTGACGGCGCCCCGGATTTTCGGGGGTGCTGTACATTTCGGTGTAGGGCTCACCCTCGACCCAAACCTCCTCGGGACCACTCTCGTCGAGGTCAAGGCCCCACTGAGCGATGTCCAACCCGTGGCTGCCCCAATCGACCAACGAACTGCCTGAGTAAGGCTTTAGCGTCACCCAACTGGGCACGGCATTATTCACCCGGATCACATGGTTGTAGGGCAGCTTCTCCGCCGGACCCGTCCAGAGATCCCAGTCAAAATCAGCCGGAATCGCTTCAGCCGGAAATTGGGGCACCATCGGACTGTTGTAATTGTGTCCGCGCATATGGGTGATTTCACCCAAGGCCCCGTTTCGGACGTTGAATATACCGATGTACGCGGCATGATTCACGCGCCCCTGAACGCCCACCTGGCAAATACGATTGTATTTCCGCACCGCCTCAACCATGCGACGACCTTCCACAATCGAGCGTGCCAGCGGTTTTTCGCAGAAGATATCCTTGCCCGCCTGGGCGGCATGAATGCATGGCAAGGCGTGCCAATGCAGCGGGGTCACAATGGCGACGGCATCGACGTCTTTTCGCTCCAGTAACTTGCGATAGTCCTGGTACACAGCCTCCGCATCCGACCGCTCGGCAAACGCCCTAGCCCGTGTGAGGTCGACATCGCACACCGCCACAATCCGGCCGCCAGCCTGCTTTATACCGTTAACAACAAATTGGGCTTGGATACCGGTTCCAATCACGCCGACCCCGACCTGGTCATTGGCCCCCTTGGCACCGGCTGCGAGAATCGAGGGGAAAGCGGCCATTCCGGCCATGCCAGCCGCTATCCGCTGGCCAAACACCCGGCGACTGATACCTGACTTTTGCGATACAGATTTACTCATAACGTACTCCTTGTACAGTGCGGCACACCACAATGATCATCCTGCGTGAGTAGAGCACAGCCTGAACAGCTTTGCAAGCGTGTCCAGCCTCCTCAAGAGGCAGCTGTGCTGTTCGGAAGGCGCGTGAATAGAGAGATAAGAAGCACGCTCGTACCCGGCTCGGGAATAACCGAGACTTGGATATCACCTACACCATTGAATCCCGGTCTCGCAGAGATCGACCAACTGAGTGGGGCTAGTCTTTGTCGCGAGCTTTGTCGCAAGCGTTGTCGACTAAGCTCGCGACAAAGCTTGCGACAATGTTTGGGTTGCGGGCAATCGCCTGTGTTAACGTTATCCGGTTAAGTGCAGCCCGGGGAGGTCGCCCCACCACCGGTTTCCAAGACCTGGAGAAAATCACGGCCAAAACTTCCAAGGCCTGGAGCACACACCCCCAACGCGTTCCAAGGTTTGGAACACTTTTCCTCCATCGTTACCGGCCTCGAAAACTCTGTCGGGAACACGGTCAGGACTGCGTTCGGTGCGTGTGCGGATCATAGGCCAATCACGCCGACTCGCCTACACGGGATAGACGGGATTGGTAGGGCGAACCGTCCCGGTGAGCCGGGATCAAGAACAGGACACTGTTCCGTCCCAGAGAGGAATGGTTTCTCGCTTTGCGGCGTGCGTTGAGGCTGGTAGGATGCCCGCCCACCGTACAAAGAGGAGAGATGGGTATGCAGCGTATTTTTAATTTTAGCGCGGGGCCTTCGACGTTACCGACCGATGTGTTGATCGAGGCCCAAGCCGAATTGGTGAACTACAAGGGGTTGGGGTTGTCCATCATGGAGGATAGCCACCGGAGCAAGGCGTATGACGCTATTCACCACGAGGCGATGGATAATCTGCGGGCATTGCTGAACCTGTCTACGGAATATGAAGTGCTTTTTCTGACCGGCGGCGCGACCGGACAGTTTGCCATGGTACCGCTCAATCTGTTGGGGCCGGGCCAGACGGCCGACTACACCAATTCCGGTGCGTGGGCGGCTAAAGCGATCAAAGAAGCGCAGGTGATTGGCAAGGTCAATGTGATCGCCAATTGCGGCAAGGAAATTCCCACGCGCGTGCCGCGCATGGAGGAACTGACCTTCACGCCCGATGCGGCTTATGTGCACATCACTTCCAACGAGACGATCTCCGGTGCGCAGTGGCCATCCTTTCCTGAGACGAAAGCGCCGTTGGTCGCCGATATGTCATCGGACATTCTGTCGCGTCCGATCGATGTCTCCCCATTCGGACTAATCTATGCCGGTGCCCAAAAGAATTTGGGTCCGGCGGGCGTGACGGTGGTGATCTTGCGCAAGGATTTAGCGGAGCGGGTACCGGATTCCGTGCCGCTGTTCTATCGTTATAAAACGCATATGGAGGCGAACTCGCTGTACAATACACCGCCTTGTTTCCCTATTTACATGCTGGCGTTGGTCACGCGGTGGTTGCGGGCACAGGGCGGGGTTGAAGCCATGGCGGCGGTGAACCGGCGCAAAGCCGATAAATTATACGAGGCCATCGATGCCAGTGAATTTTATCAAGGAACCGCTTTGCCGGAGTTCCGGTCCACGATGAACGTCACCTTCCGGCTACCCAGCGAGGAATTGGAGGCCCGGTTTGTGAAAGAAGCCGCCCAACAGGGGATGTCTGGACTCAAAGGACACCGTTCAGTGGGCGGTATACGCGCCTCCATCTATAACGCTATGCCGGAAGCGGGCGTCGACGCCCTGATCAATTTTATGCAGGCATTTGCCAAAGACAACGGTTAGCCCGCGCATTTTTAGAGGTCGACGAGTGGAATGGGGACACAGAAATGGTGTCGTCATTCGCCACGCAGAGTACGTTGCCGTGCCAAAACCCCGTTCGAGTGCCCCCTCGCCCCACCATCCACGCCAATCCTGCCGTGCACGCGCCGCCAAGGGCGAACCGGTATCGGTATCGACAAACCCGCTGCAGGTCCGATGGCACCCCGGAGTAAAAGAGGAGTAATAGGGACTAAAATATAACATGTGCCGTACCCGCTGATACATCTCAGCGAGCTCTTTCCCCATTCTTTTCTTTAAAAGAAAGATTGAGCCATGCCCCCGAGCCACACACAACATCGCAAGACCATCAGAAGACAAATCAGGCTCTTGCAAAACCTCCCATTCATAAGGGCAGGACGGAGCCTGCCCCTCCGGGAGCCTGCGAAATAGGCCTGTTTATTTTCC
>PWVE01000001.1 GCA_003562335.1 PVC group bacterium | reverse complement strand
TCGCCTCGTACGGGCCCTCACCTTCAGGGTGCAACAGAATCTCACCGCGCGCCGAGCGCCACAAATCGCGCTGCAAGCGCTCGACTAACGCGCGGGCATCGCCATCCAATTCGTTGCGCACGGCTTCATTTCGTTCCGCGTGCATAAAATAGATCAGCGCCCCCATCGCCGAAGCCAGCAACAAAGAGATTAAGGCTATGCCAATTAATGACTCAACCAGCGTAAACCCATCCCCGTAAACGCCCGCCGACTGGTCAGAAAGCCGCGCCTTCGTTCGGTTCTGTGAAGCTGAATTCATGGTTCTAAATACTCGGTAATCAACGTCGAAACACTCGCCTCTGTACGCGTTCCACTACGCCCGCGCATTGGCGGACTCACCGTAACCGTCACACGTGTCAACCGTGCATCCCCGGCCCAGCCTGTCTCTATCTCCGTACTGCGCATGAACGTCCCCTCCACCGTTGGCGTACCCACTTCGTCCACATTCACCTCCGACTCCGCCAACAAGGGAATATTATCAAAGGTCACGGTTTTGGCGCGCTCGAGACGATTGTTAGCAATCATAATCGCGGCATAATAATCATGTGAAGCCTGACGCACCCGCATCGTCGCCATCATCAACCCGAAACAGCCCGCCAACACCAGTGCCAGCAGCCCCATAGCCACCACCACTTCGACAAACGTGAAACCACCTGCTGTTGCCCGCTTAACTGACACTTCTTCCTCCCTATAATCGACCGCCAACATACACAGCATAAAGTACGCCAGACGAAGTCATTAATCCAATAAACAGCGGTTGGGACTTGCAAGCACCTGAAACGCCGTTATAACGACGACGCGTGCCGAAACCAAAGGAAGACACCACGGATTACACGGATTATACGGATATTAAGGGGAACGTCTCAGTATGATGTACCCTTCGAAACGCCCGCACCACCCAGCTTTTAAGTGCATCTTCAAGCTTTGCAAAATTCTCGATTTTGACAATAACGGCCCGCGATTGTCATTTTAGTGACGCTTGATTAGTGCATATAGCACGTACGATACGCCGAACAGCAGGAACATGGCCAATAACAGCAGGTACCCGGTCTGCACCATCCACGCTGTCCGGCCCGCCTCGCTACCGGCTACTATTAACAAGACCGCCAGCAGGACGCAGCCATAGCTCGTCATGCGTACGATGAAATAGGCGCGGCGCATTAGATCCCCACGATGAACGTCAACAAACTACCGATATACGCCGCCAAACCGATGACCAGCACGATCGACGCCACGTGGTATTTCCGCGTGCGCGAGTTTCGCCGCTGAATCAAAGCGATCAATGACGCATCCAATGTGTCCAGTCGCCGCTGAGTCCCCCACCGCAGCCGCAACGGCCCCATCAACAGCAGCAGCGCCGCCGAGAGCACAAAGGTCAATCCGATGGCCAGCAACATTTGAGCCCAAGGGCCGGAAGCGGCGATGCTTGGCCCGGAAAAACCCGTGATCGTCAAACAAATGGCAATGAGGCTGAGCAACATCTGTGACCGATTCTGCAATACATCATAATGACTGATCAAAACCGTGAACAGCTTGTCATGGGCATTCCCATGAATTTCCTTCAGGTAGGCCAGTTCTTCTACGGGATTTAGTTTGGACATGGCAACTTACTCACACTCACCCTACTCTACCGTCACGCTTTTAGCCAGGTTACGGGGTTTATCAATATCGGTTCCCCGCGCCTGAGCGGCGTAATAGGCCAGCAATTGCAGCGCCACCACGTTGACCAGTGGCGAGAATTCCTCGCGAATAGCCGGGACATAGATGATGTCTTCGGCAAATGTCGACACTTGTTTATCGCCATCGGTGGCCAAAGCGATGATACGGCCGTGCCGCGCCTCCACTTCCTTGATGTTGGAAATCATCTTCTCATACACCTCATCCGCCGTCTGGGTGCAAATACAGATCACCGGCAGATATTCGTTGATCAGCGCAATGGGGCCATGTTTCATCTCACCGGCGGCATAGCCTTCCGCGTGCTGGTAGGAGATTTCCTTGTTCTTGAGGGCACCTTCCAGCGCAGTGGGATAGTTAAATCGCCGCCCAAGATATAATGCGCTGGGACCGTCGTGATGCTTGTCCGCGATGGCACGGATATGGTCCGCACGTTCCAACACGTAGTGGATGGCATCCGGCACGCCGGCCAGTGCCTCCAACAGCTCCTGCGCGTAGGCGTCGGTGATTTCACCCCGCGCCCGACCCACATGGATACTGAACAGGGCAAAGGCCAGTAATTGGGCCGTATACGCCTTGGTAGAAGCCACGCCAATTTCCGGGCCGGCCTCGGTGAACACGACCGAATCGCTTTCGCGCACCAAAGTACTGCCCTGCACATTGCAAATCGAACACACTTTGCATTTCATTTCCCGCGCCAAACGCAACGAGGCCAGCGTATCCGCCGTCTCGCCCGATTGCGATACGGCTACGAACAGCGTGTCCCGCTCAATGCGCGGCGAGCGATAGCGGAACTCGCTACCCAAATCGGTTTCCACCGCTAGTCCTGTCAGGTGTTCCAGTAGAAACTTGCCGTACATCGCCGCATGATAGGCGGTACCGCAACTGACGATCATGATCCGTCGCAACAGTTGGAAATAGTCGTCGCTGAACCCCACTTCCGGCAACTGGACCTGTCCGGCATCGTTGACGTGCTGTTCCAGCAAGCTGCGCAACACGCGCGGCTGCTCGTGGATCTCCTTCAGCATAAACGTTTCAAAGCCCGCACGCTCGGCGGCTTCCGGGGCCATCTGTACTGGATGCGTGGTGTGCGCCACCGTTTCGCCGTCTAACGTTTTGACGGTAACGCCTTCAGACGTGAGTACGGCCATTTCGCCGTCGTTCAGATAAATGACTTCCCGGATGTGCTTGACCACGGCCGGGACATCGCTGGCGATGTAATAGCCATTATCCCCCAACCCGACAATCAGTGGACTCCCCAAACGGGCAGCGTACAGGGTGTCAGGTTGGTCACGAAACAGGATGCCCAGCGCATAGGCGCCGCGCGCTTTTTTTAACGCGCCACGCACCGCTGCCTCCGGATCAGCAGCCCCGTTGGCCAGCTCCTGCTCGATCAAGTGCGGAATGACCTCCGTATCGGTGGCCGACAAAAAATGATGGCCCGCAGCTGTTAGTTGATCTCGCAACGACTGGTAATTCTCGATGATGCCGTTGTGCACAACGGCGACACGGCCCTGGCCATCCAAATGCGGATGCGAGTTTATTTCCGACGGTTCGCCGTGGGTGGCCCACCGCGTGTGGCCGATGCCGGGCCGCCCCTGTAAGCGGTGCTTGCTCAGTGCCTCTTCCAGTTCCGTCAACCGACCGACGCACTTGCGCCATTGCAGGCCATCCTTCGTCTGCACGGCAATCCCGGCCGAATCATAGCCGCGGTACTCCAACCGCTTTAGTCCGTCCAATAAGACCGGAACAGCATCTTCCGTTCCCACATATCCCACGATTCCACACATTAACTTGTCCCTCCTTTGCGTGCGAACACTATAGAGGCTTAAACGCATTCATGGAAACAGAAAATCGCCCTTCCAGCCTTGTCGGGCCGGAAGGGCGATTACGATTCAATTAAGCTGATTAACTGCCGCCGTTACGGGGCAAGCACCGGATTATTAAGATCTTGAGTA
>PWVE01000231.1 GCA_003562335.1 PVC group bacterium | reverse complement strand
GAGGACTCCTGAACACTGAACACTGAACACTTACAACGCTTGGAATGGGCAAAACATCAGGCTATATTACCGACTCATTTACTCAAACAATTTCCGATTAAGGAGCTAACGTACAACCAAACCTTTGCACCATGACAAAAATTCCACAGTTGAACCGCGCCACTTGGTTACGCGCGCTTGACGCATTCTATGTCGGCCATCCCGCTCCGGCGTATGCGATGTATTCCTCGCTCACGGACGGAATCAGCACGGATCCGGCCCTAATGAACGTCCCGGTGGACGATCACTTGGTGCACCGGGGCGACGGCGTCTTTGAAACCCTGAAATGCGTCCAACACGGTATCTACAACCTGGACGCACACCTGGAACGACTGGCGCGCTCCGCCGTCGGTATCGGTTTGGTGTGCCCTTGGGACCCGGGACAACTAAAATCGCTAGTCGTCGCCACGGCGCGGGCCGCGCAGCGGCCGGACCTGCTTATCCGGCTGTTGCTCGCGCGCGGGCCGGGCAGTTTGGGGGTCAACCCCTATGATTGCCCCACACCGCAATGCTACGTGGTCGCCGGCCCCTTGACGGCACCCTTTATGCAACGCAACCCCCAGGGCGCACATATCGGTTTTTCTCAAATACCGCCCAAACCACCGCCGCTGGCGAACATTAAACACTGCAACTATCTGCCCAATGCACTCATGGCCAAAGAAGCGCGGGACCGCGGCCTGGACTTTGTCATCGGTCGCGATACCGATGGGGCGTTACTCGAAGGGCCAACCGAGAACCTGGCCATCGTGGACGCGGATAACCATCTGGTTTTCTTTGAGTCAACCGCGCTGTTGATGGGCACGACACTGGAACGCGTGCGCGAACTGGCCACCACGCTGGTCGCAGACGGCCACCTCCAAGGAATTCACTGCGACACGATCACCGGCGAGCGGCTACGGGCCGCGCGCGAAGCGTGGATCGCAGGCACCTCGCATGACCTCGTCGCCGTCACGCGCGTGGAAGGCCAGCCCATCGGGACCGGCACCCCGGGCCCCGTCTATCAAAAACTGTCCGCCACGCTGGTGGATGACGTCGCCCACAACGCCTGTCTGCGCACCATGACGGCTTAACAAAGGACTTGCCTCAAGTATAGTGCGCACATACCCTCTGCGCGTAGACGACTGAAAAAGGAGATCCCAACATGCAAATTAAAACCTTTCCCTTTATGGTCCTCACCGCGTTGATGGCCCTGCCCGTGACCCAAGCGTGGGCCGACGATGAAGGGCAGTCCGATACCCAGTGGGAAACCACGTTCAATGCCGGCCTTAGCCTGACCGATGGTAACAGTGATTCTATCCGGGCCAATGCCGGCGTACTGGTGGAAGGCGAAAGGGAACGCTGGGGATCGGTCCGAATGGGCGCAACGGGGAACTACGGCAAGACCCGTCCGGACCGGGACGCCGACGGCGTACGCCAATCGCGTGAAACCGATGTGGAAAACGCCAACGCCTTCGCCAACGCCCAAAAGGATGTCAGCAAACGCGCGTATGTGGCCTTCAACAGCGCGGCGTACTACGACGGACAAGCACTGGTCGACTACCGGTTCATCGTCGGTCCCGGTCTCGGCTATCGGGTATACGATCGGCACGGCGTCCGGGTGAAATTGGAAGCTGGTCCTTCCTACTTGTGGGAAAAGGTGGATAACGTTCGTGACGATTATCCCGTGGTCCGGCTGGCTGAACGACTCGATTGGCGAATTTCGGAAACGGCGCGTGTATGGCAGGAAGTCGCCTTTCTACCCAAAGCCGACCAGTGGGATGAGTACCTGTTGTTATCCGAAATCGGCATCGACTTGACCATCAACAAGCGACTGAGCTGGCGCACCACGCTACAAAGCGCCTATGACGCAACCCCCGCTGAGGATCGCGAAAAGCACGACCTGAGCCTCATCGCCAGCTTGGCCTATCGCCTGTAAAGAAAGCAGAATCATGCTCAATTTGGCCAAGGTCTATTCCGGTGCCGTCTACGGCGTGGACGCGTACCAAGTGGAGATCGAGGTCAACGCGGGCGGTGGCGACCCCAAAACCATTGTCGTAGGGCTGCCCGACGCGGCGGTAAAGGAAAGTTCCGACCGCGTCTGGACCGCCCTCGTCAATTCCGGGTTTGCACCGCCCATGGGCCGGACCACGGTTAACCTGGCGCCGGCGGATGTCAAAAAGGAGGGGCCCAGCTTTGATCTGCCGATTGCGCTGGGCATGCTGGCCGCCCAAGGCGACATCGAAGCGGATGCGTTGGCGCAGTTTGCGGTAATCGGCGAGCTGGCCCTGAGCGGCCAAGTGCGCCGGGTTAAAGGCGTGTTGCCGATCGCCTTACGAATGGCTCAAGACGGCCTGCGCGGCTTCCTGGTACCCACCGAAAATGCCGAGGAAGCAGCGGTCGTCAAAGGATTACCCGTCTATCCCGTCGAATCACTGCGGCAAGCCGCCGACTTCCTGGAAGGGAAGCTAACCATTGAGCCGCTCAACATGGATATGGCCAGCGTTTTTGAGCGGCACGACATCTATGAAGAGGACTTTTCCGACGTCAAAGGTCAGGAATACGCCAAACGCGCCTTGGAAGTGGCGGTGGCTGGCGGCCACAACATTCTGGCCATTGGACCACCCGGCACCGGCAAGACGATGCTGGCCAAACGCGTCGCCTCCATCCTGCCGCCGATGAGCTTGGATGAGGCCTTGGAAGTTACCAAGATTCACAGCATTTCCGGCACGTTGCAAGCGCATCAAGCGTTGCTGGTGCGACGGCCCTATCGCGCGCCGCACCACACCATATCCGATGCCGGCCTGCTGGGCGGCGGCTCACATCCGCAACCGGGCGAAGTGAGTTTGTCCCATCGCGGCGTGCTCTTTCTGGACGAACTACCGGAGTTTCACCGCAACGTGCTCGAAGTGCTGCGTCAACCGCTGGAGGACGGCCAAGTCACCATTGCGCGGGCCGCTGTAACCGTCACTTTCCCCAGCCGGTTCATGCTGGTGGCCGCCATGAATCCGTGTCCGTGCGGGTTCTTCGGCGACAAGCACAATCAATGCCGATGCACGCCCCTGCAAATCCAGCGCTATCACAACAAGATTTCGGGGCCGCTACTGGATCGCATCGATATTCACCTGGAAGTGCCCGCAGTCCGCTATCAGGAACTCTCGGCCGCCGCGCGCGGGGAATCCTCACAGGTCATTCGCGAACGCGTCATTGCCGCCCGCAAAATTCAGCAGCAACGTTTCAAAAAAATGCGCGGCGTGCATTGCAACGCCGATATGCGCCCGCGCCAATTGCAAGAAACCGTGCGCCTGGAAGCCGACGCCGAGCAATTGCTCAAAATGGCCATCACCGAACTCAATTTCAGCGCCCGCGCCTACGACCGCATCCTCAAGGTTGCCCGCACCATCGCCGACCTAGACAACGGCACCGACACCGTCCGCGCCGAGCATATCTCCGAAGCCATCCAGTACCGCACGCTCGACCGCCAAATGTGGACCTGACCGCCCAGCACATCGCGCGGTACATGCCGCCGCACGGCACTTTAGTGATTGACTAATCAAACAATGGAATTAATATACAATCATGCCTTTAATTAAGTATCTCCTAACCGGGTGGTGTGCGGTGGGGGGGGCGGTTTTGTGTGGCGTAGCGGTGGCCAACGCCGAACCGGATGCCCGCGCGCTCATG
>PWVE01000192.1 GCA_003562335.1 PVC group bacterium | reverse complement strand
GTTAAAGGAGCTGATGGAAAACGCACTGGACGCCGGGGCCCGCCATATCGATGTCAAGGTGGTCAGCGGCGGCAAGCGCTTGATTGCGGTGACCGACGACGGTGGCGGCATGACCCGTGACGATGCGTTACTCGCGGTTGAGCGGCATGCCACCAGCAAGATCCGCGATGTGGACGATATCGAAGCCGTGACCACTTTGGGTTTTCGCGGGGAAGCGTTGGCCGCGATTGCTTCGGTGTCACGGTTCACGCTGATGACACGACCGGCCCATGAGCTGCATGGCACCGAGCTGCACATTACCGGTGGCAAGATCATGGAGGTCAAGGAAGCGGGCGGTCCGCCCGGCACCACTTTTCAAGTCCGTAATCTGTTTTTCAATGTGCCTGCGCGCCGCAAATTTTTGCGGTCCGACCAGACGGAGCTGACGCATCTACGGCAAACCTTTCTCGTCTATGCGCTGGCGCATCCGGCGATCGGCATGACCTTCACGGTCGACGACCGTGCGGTCTACCAGTTGGCGGGTGAATCGGCGCTGCTGGATCGGCTCGGCGAATTATTTGGTCGGGACTACACCAAGGACCTGCGCGCGGTTGATTACGGGGCCGGGGAGGTACACGTGAACGGTTACGCGGGGCGGCCTCATCTGCAGCGCGCGGACCGGTCGGAACAATTCATCTTTATTAATCAGCGACCGGCATCCGCGCCCTTGATCGGCTACGCCTTGAACGAGGCCTATCACACCTTGATCCCGAAAGGCCGCTTTCCGGCCGTCTATCTGTTCATAGCCATGCCGCCCGAGTGGGTGGACGTCAATGTGCATCCCACCAAAAAGGAAGTGCGTTTCCGGCGGCCGGACATGGTGCGTGACGCGGTGATCAATGCGTTACGCACCGTTTTGCGATCCGGCGAGGGCGGGGACGCCACGCCGTTGGTGCGTCGTGCCGCCGACGCGCCGGACCGTCCGGGCAGCCCGGGATTCCAGCTGCGCATTGAGGATTTGCCCGTCCTGCCCATGTTCAATTATCCGCGCATGGGGCCTGACCCCAGCCACGCGGCTTCGACCCCGGCACCGGCCAGCGGCGCAACGGAAAGTCTGGCCACCGACCGGGACGCCCCCCAGGGCGATAGTCCCTGGTCGTGGTGTCGCGTGTTGGGACAGGTCGGCGGACTTTACGTGGTGCTTGAGACCGAGGACGGACTGGTGTTGATGGATCCCCATGCGGCTCACGAACGCTGTTTGTTTGAGCGTTTTATGCGGCTCACGGTGGAGCGCAAAGTAAAGAGCCAGGGCTTGCTCGCGCCGGAAACCGTGGAGCTCGCGCCGCAGGATGCGGCGCTGATTCGCAAGCAATTGCCAAACTTGCAGGCCATGGGATTCGGCTTGTCTGATTTTGGCGGCGACCACTTTATCATCGACGCTTTGCCGGATTGTTTAGGCAAGGTCTCGGCGGCCGATGTCTTGCCCGCCATTGCCCAGACGCTGGAGCAAAGCGGGGAGCGCGGGGGCACCGAGCACTGGGCGGAGGAGCGGATCGCCAAGGCGGCCTGCCGGGCGGCGGTCAAGGCGCGCGACAAATTGTCGGTGCGCGAGATTGAGCAATTGGTCGTCGATCTGGCCGGAGCGGAGATGCCCTATACCTGTCCGCACGGCCGCCCGACCCTTATTTTTATGGGCTTTGCTGAACTCGACCGAAAATTTGGTCGAGTCTAACCCATATTTCTATTTGGCGGTAATGCGCGGAACAGTATACTCTGCCGCCACAGAGGTGCCCATGCGGGTAATAGGGGGAAACAGACGTTAACGTGACTGATTCGATTCAAAAGACCGACAACCAGGGTTCAGCGCTTGCCAGCGGGCTAGGGCGATCTTATCCGTGGCAACAGCGACTGCGCCGTATCCAGCACGTCCTGGCTGTCCAACGGCCGGGTCAGCGGGTGTTGTGCGTGGGTGCCCCTGTAGAACTCGAGCCTGCCTTGCGGCAGTTGGGCAATGAATGGACGTTTGTTCCGGACGACTTCGGCTCGGCCACGTTCCCGCCCGACACCTTTGATTGTGCTGTGTTAATCGATTGTCTGGAATTTGTGGAGGATGACTACGCGTTCATGACCAGTATACATCATGCCTTGAAAGCGGCGGGGATGTTGTACATTGATGCGCTCCACACTAAACGCTGGACGGTATGGCGACCTTTTCGCCGGCTGTTCGGGGTTGAGCCGCGTGCCGATGACCGGGCGCGGCTGGGCTATACCGAGAGCAGCTTGTTTGACCTGCTAAAAGACGGATTCGATGTGCAGGAAACGCGCACCACATCCCGTTTTTTCAGTGAAGGCGTCGAAACTGCGTTGCGCCTGGCACTGGCGGTATTTGGTGTGCCGGGTTTCCCGGACCCTGATGACGAAGGACTTTCCGAGCAAGCGGAGCGACGGTTTGCCTTGATTCACGCCATCCACTATCCTCTCTTTGTGGTGGCGGGCTACTTGGATTGGCTCGTATTCTTTACGCGGGGCTACCGGCTCAATGCGGTGGCCCGCCGTCGTCTGTGGAAACCCCGGCGTGCGCCTGTGTTGCGTGACGGACGCACGCTCGCGGATGCGACGTTGAACACGCGTATCGGCACCGCCGCCCCATTCTAATTGCGGCTCGCGTGGGGGCCTCATTCTTCCGTTTTACGACTTCAATTCGGTTTACGCTTGATTCGTCACGCATTCTGCGGCAGGCTGCCAACCCGTTGACTATGCCCCCATCGTCTAGAGGCCTAGGACGCAGGGTTCTCATCCCTGTAACACGGGTTCGAATCCCGTTGGGGGTGCCAGCCGGAAAAAACCGGTGTCTGACGCTCATAAGACCCGAAAATGGAGTCACTTGAGGAAGTTCGAACGGTTTTGCCTTCGATGATGATGCCGCGAGGAAACATGGAGCGGACCAGTTGAATCCGGGATTGCGGCTTGCATCGATTCCATAAGCCCGCCAGATCAGTGACCAGTCGCGAAGCCTCCCTACTATCAGCTCCAATCAAGATTGTACCAACAACAAAGCGCATGATAAGGTGCCACGCATGGTGACGATTAGTGAGTTTATAGCCGAATGGCGCAAGGTAGACTTGAAAGAGCGGTCCCCCGACCTTTTCGACAACGCCATTCTTGAAAGCCTTCTCGCCCTGAACCTCGCGGCAGCGCATGCAGAGGGCAGCGCGTCATGAACATGGCCGGGATTCGCGATCTGTTTTCGACTGGGCAATTTGAGTTCAGCCGTCATGCCCTCAAAAGGGCTCACACCGTCAATTCCAGCATCCGTCCCGACAGGGAACGGTAACGGTGGCGGGCAAACCCGGCATTGACATTCCGCCCGGAACGCTGAACAGTATTTTGAAGCAAGCAGGAATAAAGGCAGGAAAATGAAACGAACCTACACCGTTATACTGGAAAAAGGCCCGAACTCGTGGGGTGCGTCCGTGCCGGACCTGCCGGGTTGCGTGGCGGCAGCGGAAACCAAGCAGGAGGTTATCGACCTGATCACGGAAGCCGTGCCGCTGCATCTGGAGGCGCTGAAGGAATCCCGCCGCCGGATACCGCCCGCCCGGCACTTTGCCGAAGCGGTCGCCGTCGCCGTCTAGCCCGTCACCTCCTTGATATGACAAACACACCCAACCCGACCGCTGAACAAGCTGCGACCGATAAACCGGGTCGCCATTTTATCCGCCAACGAATCGACCGCGATTTGCAGGCCGGGCGCGTGTCCGGTTCAGTCATT
>PWVE01000171.1 GCA_003562335.1 PVC group bacterium | reverse complement strand
GCACGAACAATCACTAAAAGAGGACGGGACAAATCCTCTTCTTTTTCGTGTCCTTTGGTGATTTTCGTGGTTGAAAAACCATGAATGAGGCCGAGCCCTATTTCCAATTTGGACCTCACCCGATGGGACAGGGACCTTCGGTTTACGATAGCGGGCGACGATAGCGGCGGACGATTGCCCATACGCTACTCGTGGTCCGACACTTCATCCTACACTTAACCGCCAACCTTAAACGGCTACCCTTAATCGACCCGCTTCACCGCGTCCACCAAGACCGCCACACCAACCGCACTCCTGCCCGCTATTCTAACTCGTACACGCCCATCTCCACTTCTTACGCTCAACCGACCGCTCATCTAAATCCGCGCGCCCCCGGCGGCTGAATATGCCCAAATCCAAGACCCGTTCCCTAAAAACATCAATATACAATGCGTGATCCCTATTTCCCCTGTGATTCTGCGAATGGCGTGTCTGCGAATGCGCGTTGACAGTATGGTTTTATGGGTGTACGGTAACCCATATGAAAACGACCATTGATATCCCTGATGATTTGGCGATTCGGGCAAAGAAAAAGGCGGTGGATTTGCGAAGGCCTTTTCGGGAGCTGGTTATTGAAGGCCTGCGGGCTCGCTTGGACGATAGTAAAGATTCGCAGCGTGATGTGACCGCTAGGTCGGTCCGTTGGGTCGTTCATCCGGGGGGAGTGCCGCCGGAGGTGGATTTTGCGGACCGGGCAGCGATGACAGAATGGTTGCGTGAAAGGGAATGATTGCCCTGGATACCAACCTCTTGGTGTACGCTCACCGTGCGGGAACGCCCGAGCACGCCGCCGCCCAAGCAGCCATTTTGCGGGCGGTTAAACATCCTGCGGGATGGGGGATAGCCCTCCCTTGTTTAGCTGAGTTCTGGGCGGTGGTCACGCATCCGTCATGTCCCGGCGGGCCATCTGATCACGATCAGGCCAAGTTGTTTATGGACCGCTTACTTGAGGATGGTGGTGGCCGGGTGTGGGCGGCTGGAACCGGATTTGCGCATCTCCTCTTGCAGCAGGCGGTGGATAGCAGAGTGGTTGGCTCGCGGATTTTCGATCTGCAAATCGGACTCGTGGCCTATGAGAACGGGGCACGTGAGATATGGACGAATGATCGACAATTTGTACCGCTGCCCGGACTCAAGGTCGTGAACCCACTAGTCTGACAACGCAGTCCGGCAAGGCCGCCACACCGACCACACTCCTGCCCGCCATTCCTACTCGTACACGCCTATCTCCACTTCCCGCGCTCAACCGACCGCTCAGCTAAATCCACGCACCCCCATCGGCTAAAACACCCAAATCGCGAGGACCCCGTCCCTTCCCCTGGTAAGGCATCTTTGCAGTTTGGTCATGGGTATATTTTGCGCAACTTGTTAGACTTAACGGGCACTAAGTAACCAGCCGGAGGACGTTCCTGCTCGGCGATCCTAACCATATGAGGCAGCACGAGAGCCAACTTGCTCAAAACGCACCGCAGCCTTCGCGGAATTGACAGAAACGCGGTACCAGCGGGCGACATCGGCGACATCGCCAAAGGATGCTGCGGCCGCAGCCAAAACACGCGTAGGCACGCCCTCCTTGTCAACAATGGGTTTTCCAAAAGAACGTTCAGGATCAAGTACCACATGCTTCCCATCAGGCATAGGCTCCGTCAATCACCGGCAAATCGCCGATCCATACAGGCGGCTTGGCATGAGTCCCGGTGACGGTTTCAAAGCGGTATCCTCGAATCCACCTCCGTATACGCCAACTGCTGACACCCGTGAGCCGCGCAGCCATAGGAACGCTGTAAATCCCGACATTGAGGAGGTTCATGTTGTTACTAATTCCTTTCGTCATCCGGAACCCTATCCGGTCAATAAACTTACCCATTTTTACGTCGCCACGCAAGGTTTCTGTCGATAAAGTTTCACAACTTTCTACCCCGCCCTCTGCCACGCGCAGCTGCGGGGTGGCTTCGGCTGAGATGGGTTCCGGTTCGCCCCACACGCGGGCGAGGGTGGATTGTATCTTGTGCTCGAAGCGGGTGATGAGTTCACGATTGGCCGTCACTAAGGCTCCTGCACGTTACTTACCGCGCTGCCAAGCTCTACGCAATCTGCAATTCGAAATCAAGAGCAGGTCGGCCACTGATACTGGCCTTTGGCCATTATTACGCGTGTGGTGCCGTTGGGCATAAAAAGGGTGCAGCGGTCGGCGCTGATGGGGGAGTCCGCCGCGTAGACGATATCTTGGTGGATGACCCGGTCGGGCGCGGAAAAAACGTCCGGGCCGACGGTGCCGCCCAAGTGTTCGCTGCGGCCATAGGCCCAGTGCACACCGGCTTTTTCGTCCTCAATGACGGCCCCGCGTACGACGGCGCACTCGTTGCAACCCAACCCCAATTCCGCCACGTTGGCGCGTGCGGGTTCTTCGCGCAGATAGCGCGCAAAGGCTTGTGCTCGCGGGCCGTCACCGATTACCCGGCATATTCGGTTGGCCGCCACCTCCAAGGTATAGCGTTCGGTGTCCTGTTGAACCGGCAGGGTGCCCTGCGTTTGACTGGGGTCGCCGGAAAGCTCGCCTTCGTAAGGCACAATAAAGGCTTCGCCACTGGGCAGGTTGATCAGCGGGAAGTCCTTGCCGGGATGGCATGCGCCGTCGTCGGCGTGTCCGGTGCGGTGGCGCAGGTCAAATATCATCGTGTCGCCGGTGGCAAACACCACTTCGGCCCGGTCGGCCCGGGTTAACTCCCCGGCTAGCCAGCGTGTCTTTTGCGCGATGGCCTGGTAGTCGGCGGCCAATGCGGTTTGTTCCATGCGCCGCAGCACCCCGGGCATACTGGCGACGCGGACCGGCGGGTGCTGAGTGGCGTAGCGGGCCAGCGGCGCAGTGGCCGAATACTGGGTCATGGCGACCAGGATGGTGGACTCCCTCCACACGTCCGCCAGTTTCACAGTGTGTCCGTCGCATTCGCCGTGGATCGGTAGATCGCCGTTGTTGGCACCGGTGGCGGGGTAGGTGAGTAGGGGATGCACGTGGGCAATGTTTTCCCGCTCGAACGCGCGCCGCCAGTCCGTCGCCATAGCGCGACGTTCTTGCCAGTCGGTGTTATCGGCGATCGTGCCGTGGGGCTGATCGACCATCACGCACACGCGGTCGTCCGGTTGCAGGGCGAAGACGGCTTGGAACAGGGCGGAGATATTCAGCTCGGGCATGACCGTTGCCACTCAATTTGGGCCTGTAACCCATCGCGCACGCGGGTTTGCGGCGCATAGCCGAGCAGGCGCCGTATCTTTTCGGTATTGGCGGCGGTATGCTTCTGGTCGCCCGGGCGCGGGGCGCGTCGGTCCACCTGCAATTTGCGGTCCAGCAGCTCTTCCAGCAGGGAGCGCACCGTATTCAGGGACACAATCTCGCCGCCGCCCACGTTAAAGGTTTCGCCCACGGCCACTGCGCGCTGTTCGAAGGCTAGCACGGCGGCTTGTACGCTGTCGGTGCAATAGGTGTTGCTGCGGGTTTGTTCCCCGTCCCCATATTGCACAAACGGTTGGCCCGCCAGCAATGATCGAATCATGATGTTATAGGCCATGTCCGGTCGTTGACGCGGACCGTACACGGAAAAACAACGCAGGATCGTGACCGGCAGGTCAAAGTTGGCGGTATAGGCCCGGCACAACTGTTCGCCCGCCAGCTTGGTGATGCCGTAGGGCGAAAACGGTGCCAGCGGGGTGTCTTCCGGGCCGGTGGCTTCCTGTCCGTACACGCTTGACGTGGAGATATACAGAAAGTGGGGAATCGCAGTGTCCTTGGCGGCCTGTAGCAGGCGCTGGGTGGCTTCCGCGTTGCAGCTGGAATAGAGGGTGAAATCGCTCCAGCTTTTCATCAAACCCGCCATCGCCGCCAGATGGAAGACCGCATCCGCCCCGGTCAATAGCGGTTCCAGCGGTGCCGTGCGCAGGTCCAGTTCGTGAAAGGTAAAGTCAGGGTGATCGAGGAAATGTTGAAGGTTGCGTTCCTTTAAGGGGCGCGGGTAGTAGGGGATGAACGCGTCCACGCCGCATACGGTATGGCCTTTCGCCAAGAGCGCCTCGCACAGGTGCGAGCCAATGAACCCGGCGGCACCGGTTACCACGCAGTAACTCATTGGGTGATCTCCTCGTCTTTACCTTGGGCTTTATATTTATCAACCGGCAGCAGGGCGTCCTCAATGGCCTGTTCCATGATGGCTCGATCGATATGGCGCACATTGGCGGCGTATCCCAGCATGAGGGCAATGTCGCAAATATTGTTAATTTTGCGCGGGATTCCGTTGGCGGCGTTGTGCAGCGTCTCCAGCGCGTCGGATTCGAAAATCCACATATCGCCGCCGGCCACCCGGATTCGGTGCTGGACATATTCCAAGGTTTGCCGGGCATCCAACGGTTCCAATTGCCAAAAGAGTTGTAAGCGTTGGCATAAGGACTCGTCCGTCGCCAACAGGGTAGTCATATCGTCGTAGCCGGAAAGAATGATCGTGAAAGCTGCGCCCGACGGGTGGCCCTGACCGTCCAACAGGCTCATATTCGTCAACAGATGCAGAAAGTGATAGACTTCCGCGTCGCGAATGGCTTGTGCCTCATCCAACACCAGCGTGGTGTGGGTCAGTTTGCGCTGGTCCTTGCGCAAAATACGAATGGCGTCCATCGCCTCGTTGACTTGTGTGAGTCGATCTTCCGCATAGCCCATGGCGGACAGCAAGTAGCGCGCCAGCGCGGCTGAGCTGGCGGCGATATAGTCCATCTTTACGAACTGGGTTTGGCCCTCGCTTTGCAGTTGTTGTGCGAGCAGCTGCAGGACCATGGTTTTGCCGACTCCGTAGGGGCCGGTCAGCACCCCGCCCAGCCGACGGTTTTGCACCAAATACACCAGCCGGGCGAGTCCTTCGTGGTGTTGATCGCTCAGATACGCAAAACGCGTATCCTCTACATTTTGAAACGGGTCTTCGCGCAGATTCCAATATTCAAGATACATGGGGCTCCTTTCCGGTTGCCCTCAACTGAATGTGGCGTGAGGTTGGCATTATTGACCCCATTGCTGTCAATCGCAAAAACGCTTTATCAAGTTTGGTCACCCGCGTATAAGAGAGCGATGTTTAACGTAGCTGGCCAGTATAAGTTGATTTGGAGTGTGTTGTTTTGCGTGCTCAGTGCCGGGGTAGGGGCGCAGGCCTATGACGTGCGGGATTATGAAGAGGATGCGGGCATCAGCCTTGTGGGGTTCCGTGATCCTGACGGTGACGTCTATGGCGGCGGGTTCGAGTCGGGCGTATGGCTGAAGGGTACCCCCGTGTTTGGCGAGATGTTCGGCCATTGGTTGGCCAACCGCTTGCAAAACGGCAATTATTACAGTGTGGGCATGTCGCTCCGCATCATGCCGCCGTCTGCGATCGCTCCTTTTGCGGGTGGCGGCGGCAGCTATAACGGGTTGACGTCACACCGATCGGACCGCTGGCGTGATGATCCGGAGCAGCGCGAGGCAGACCGGTCCTATTGGCAGGGGCACGCGGAGGGCGGGTTGCGTATATGGTACGGTCCACAACGGGCGCGTTTTGTTGAGGGCACCTATCGCTACCACTGGTCATCCAAGGGTAGCCCATTTAATTATGGCTGGATCAGCATCGAGTTAGGCCAGCGGTTTTGAGGGGGGAGTTGGGTTATGGAATTTAAACGGGCCAGCGGGGTGTTGCTGCATCCTACATCGCTGCCAGGCCCCTATGGCATGGGCGAAATGGGGGCGGAAGCCCGCCGCTGGATCGATTCGCTGGTGACCATGAAGCAGCGCTTATGGCAGATCCTGCCGCACGGACCGACCAGCTACGGGGATTCGCCTTACCAAGCCTTGTCCACCTTCGCCGGCAACCCCATGTGGATCAGCTTTGATGATTTGGTGGCCGACGGACTGTTGTCCCGTTCGCGCTTGTCCTCGTTCCCCGAGTTCCCGGCCCATACCGTCGATTTCGGCCCGGTGATCGAGGCCCGGCACGCCGTACTGGACACCGTGTGCCGGACTTTCGCGCGACGGGCTGACGCGCAGTTGAAGGCGGATTGGGAGCACTTTTGTGCGGAACAAGCGGATTGGCTCGATGACTTTGCCCTCTACATCGCCATCAAGCATGCGCATGGATTGCGGCCCTGGACGGAATGGCCGGCAGCCTTGGCCTTGCGTGAGCCGGCTGCGCTCCAGCAAGCGGCCCGGAAGTATCAGGTGGCGATACGCAATGTGAAGATCGTGCAATTTCTGTTCGACCGGCAGTGGAAGCAGTTGCGGGCTTATGCGCATGAACGCGGGATCCTGTTGGTAGGGGATATCCCCATTTTTGTGGCGCACGATAGTGCCGATGTGTGGGCGCATCCGGAGCTGTTCTTCCTGGACGGTAAAGGAAAACCGATTGTTATAGCCGGTGTGCCGCCGGACTATTTCAGTGCCACCGGTCAGCGCTGGGGCAACCCGCTTTACCGCTGGGACATTCATCAACACACGGGTTACCACTGGTGGATCCAACGATTGACACGCATCTTTGAGGTAGTGGACATCGTCCGTATCGATCACTTTCGCGGATTTGAAGCCTATTGGGAAATTCCCGCCCACGAGCCCACCGCCATGAACGGACGCTGGGTCGAGGGGCCGGGTGAGGACTTTTTCGATACCGTCATGGCCGCGATCGGGAGTCTGCCGATCATTGCCGAGGATTTGGGGGTCATCACGCCCGCGGTCGAGGCGTTGCGCGATAAGTACCGGTTTCCCGGCATGCGTATTCTGCAGTTTTCCTTTGGTGTGGATATCACGGACGCCGAATACCGCCCTGAGCATTTTCCGGCCAATTGTGTGGTTTATACCGGCACGCACGACAACGACACCACGGTGGGCTGGTTTTGGAGCGAGGCGGGTGTGGACAGCACCCGTACACAGGAGGAAATTGAGCAGGAACGAGAGGCTGTGCTTGCGTATGTGCAAACAAACGGCGAGCAAATTCATTGGGACTTGATCGCGCTGGCTGCCAAATCCAACGCCAACACGGCCATCTATCCATTACAAGACGTGCTGGGACTCGGGTCAGAGGCCCGCATGAATGTGCCGGGCCGCGAAAGCGGGAACTGGCGCTGGCGGTTTCAGTGGTCGCAACTGACGCCTGCGACAATGGAACGATTGGCCGCTGTCACGGCTTGGGCGGAACGCGATCATTAATAGTGAATACCGATGCAACCAAAAACGTCCAACGAGCAGACTGAGTATGATGCGGCGACGGTCCGTCGCTGGGTGCAGGCGGCACAGGCCGGGGATCAAGAGGCATACGGGGCGTTGGTTAAAATGTACTACTCACGGGTACACGGTTTACTGCTGGGCATGGTGCGGAATGCGGAGGATGCGGACGATCTGGCGCAGCAGGTATGGATCAAGGTGTGGCGCAAACTTCATACCTTTAAAGGGGAAGCGGATTTTTACACCTGGGTCTACCGCATAGCGACGTTTGCCGGGTTGGATTTTATCCGTAAGCGTAACCGGCAACGGGAAGTCGATTGGCCGCAGGACTACGATGGGCCGACGGAGACGATGGCGGAAACGACCAGTAGTGTGCGCTCGCGCCCGGACGAGGTGTCGGTGACCAATGAAGTGTGGCAGGCGTTTGAAACAGCATTGGGCACGCTTTCGCCGGAGCACCGCGCGGTACTGGTATTGCGCGAAGTAGAGGGACTGGCCTACGACGAAATAGCAAAGGCCTTGCGTTGTCGGCGGGGCACGGTGATGTCGCGACTGTTTTACGCGCGTCAACGTATGCAAACGATGATGAAGGATTGGCGATGAACAAACTAAAGGCCCAACAATGGATGAGTCAGGCGTTGGACGGCGAACTTTCGGCGCGCCGCCGGCAGCGACTGGAGCAGTGGCTGGCGGCACATCCGGAAGATCGCGTGCTGTGGGATCAATGGCAACAGATCGGATCGCAACTACGCGCGGCGGTCGAAGCGGTACCCCCGTTGCGTTCGTCGGCCCAGGCATGGGCCGGTATCCGTGCTGAGTTGGATGATCAGAAGGCTGCGGCGGGCGCCTGGACGTGGTTTGGTGGGCGGTCGGCGGCATGGGCGGGTTCGCTGGCTGCGCTGTTGATCATCGCCACCGGCGTGTGGTGGTGGAGTTTTTATACGCCGACACCGGTCTCGACCGCCGTGGCCGAGGTGGACCGGACACAGGTGGAATGGATCGACACGGACATTGAGTCGGCCATGCCGGTCGTGTACACCGACGCGGGCACGGGACTGACGGTGATTTGGGTGTCTTTCGATGAGGAAAAACGGGAGGATAATGGGTATGCCGGTTAGGAACAAGCTGCGAGGATCGTACTGGATCGTATGTCTGGGCCTGATGGGGGTTCTGGGCGTACCGCTGGCTGCCGCGCAACAGACAGTGACAATGGATGTGCTCTTGATTCATGCATCGGACCGTCCGGCCGCACTGGATACCCGGCTGGATCGGGTAGAATTCAGGTTGCGCCGTATTTTTGGCTTTGAACATTACGGCTTCCTCCAACAGGAGCGTACGTTACTGACCCTGCCGACGCAGACCCGGGTACGTCTAGTCACCGGACATGTGGTCCAGTTACGTGCGGAGAGGCTCAACGGCCGGATACGGGCGCATATTGAATGGTATCAAGACCAGGAACGGTTAGTGGCCACCACGATCACGCAGCGACGCGGCGTGCCAGCGATCCTGGGCGGCCCGCCCCATGATGAGGGTAACCTGATCCTCGTACTTGAATTTGAATGAGGCGCTCAATGAAAGCACTTGAAATGTCGTCCGCCTTTCTCTAAAGTCCGCGCATTCAGCGTACGGGGAGGGCGGTAAGCATGGCGAAAGAATTGGCATTTGCGTTAATCACCCCCTACTCCTTGATGAAGTCGCGGACGGGCGGAATCATTGGGCGGTTGCTCATTCGCTCGCGTCTTGACTTAGTGGGCACGCGCATGATTGCCCCCTCCAAGGAGTTGGCGGAACAATACGCAGCAATGTTGCGACGACACGGGGACACCCGTGGCACAGGAATCGACGAGGGGCAGTTATTGTCCACCTACGTCGAGCGGCGGTTTATGCCGGATAAAAGCAGTGGGCGGCGACGACGGGTGATGCTGCTGGTCTTTGAAGGCGATGACGCGGTCAATCGCGTTAATGCCGCACTGGGGCACTTCAAGAAAACCATCACCTCCGCCGAAACCGTGCGCGACACGTATGGCGATCTGGTGCGTGACGACAACGGTGAAGTGATCTTCATCGAACCCGGCGCCATCTCCAGTCCTACGCCCGAAAAGACGCGCGAAGCCTTGGAGCTATGGGTGAAGATGAGCGATGAGGACGACGGGCTGCTGGAGAATATCGTGGACTTGGCGGATACCGAGGACATGCAGCGCACGTTGGTGATGTTGAAGCCGGATAATTTCAAATTTGCGAGTATGCGCCCAGGCACCATTATTGATATCTTTTCCGGTTCCGGTCTGCGGATTGTCGGATCAAAGGTCGGACGGTTAAGCGTAGCGGAAGCGTTGGCCTTTTATGCGCCCGTACGGGAAGTCCTGCGCGTAAAGAAGCGACAGACCGCTGGCCAAGCCGCGCGGGAAGCCATTGAGCGGGAATTCGGATTCCCATTGCCCTTGGAATTGGAACGGGAGTTGGGATCCATATTGGGGCCGTTCTTTGGAGAGCGACAGTTCAACGAGCTGGTGCATTTTATGACCGGGCGTTGGCCGCAGAATAGTAGTGAGGGCCAGTTAAACGCGCCGGGAACTTCCCGCATTTTGGCGTTGGTTTATGCCGGCCCCAATGCCGTGCAGCGTATCCGCGACATTCTGGGTCCCACCGACCCCACCAAGGCCCTGCCGGGCTCGGTGCGCAAAGAGTATGGCACGGATGTGATGGTGAACGCCGCGCACGCCTCCGATTCACCGGAGAATGCCGAGCGGGAAATGGGGATCATACGGATGAACAGTGACGGGTTGGTCGATTTACTGACCTCCCATTATGGCTGAGTAACTTGCAAAAACATGTCTTAAGGAGAAATTATAATGATATTCGAGCATATAGAGCCGGCACCAGCGGATGCCATTTTGGGGCTGACAGAAGCCTTTCGCGCGGATGACCGGGCACAAAAAATCAATTTGGGCGTTGGGGTCTATCAGGACGATAACGGGGTAACCCCCGTTATGGACTGTGTTAAGGAGGCGGAAAAGCGCTTGGTCGCAAGTGAAACGACCAAATCCTATATGCCCATCAGTGGTACGCCCGCCTACAAGGCGCAGGTGCAACAGTTGCTCTTTGGGGAAGCGCACGGGGTGTTGGAAGACCAGCGCGTGCGTACCGCTCACACTCCCGGGGGGACGGGTGGTTTGCGGGTGGGGGCCGAGTTGTTGAAGCAATTGCGTCCTGGCGCCACCGTGTGGGCCAGCAGTCCAACCTGGGCCAATCATCCGGGCGTTTTTTCGGCGGCGGGCTTTGCCTTAAAGAACTACCCGTATTACGACGCGGATCGCAATGCGCTGGATTTTGCGCGCATGCAAGAGACGCTGTCCGCCGTACCGGCGGGGGACGTGGTCCTGTTGCACGTGTGCTGCCATAATCCGACCGGTGTGGATTTGACAGCGGACCAGTGGGCTGAGCTGGGGAAATGTGCTGCCCGTCAAGGATGGATACCCTTCCTCGATTTTGCCTACCAAGGATTGGGCATGGATTTGGAACAAGACCGTACGGGTTTGTTACAGATGGCGGCCGTGGTCCCGGAAATGGTCGTGGCCCATTCGTTCTCCAAGAACTTTGGCCTTTATCGTGAACGTACCGGGTCGGTAACCCTCATGGCAGAAAATGCTACGGCTGCGCAGGCCGTCTTCAGCCACTTGGAAAAGATCATCCGCGTGCTCTACTCCAACCCGCCTGCGCACGGCGGACAAATTGTGCAAACGGTTTTAGCGGATGCCGACTTGCGCGCTGGCTGGGAAAAAGAGGTGGCTGCGATTCGTGACCGGATACAGCGGGTACGTGTCGACTTGGTGGCGGCACTCAAAGCCCGAACCGACAAGCGCAATTTCAGCTTTATTGCGCAGCAGAAGGGTATGTTCTCGTTCAGCGGATTGAGCGACGAGCAGGTACAGTTTCTGCGCGAGAAAAAAGGAATCTATATCGTCAAAGGCGGCCGCATCAACGTGGCCGGCATTACACCTGCCAATCTGGAGTATTTGGCGGATGCTATCGCGGCGGCCCTCACGGTGTCTGAATAAGAGACTGCAGCTCGGCCTGTAAGGCCTCAAAGCCGTCCACGTTGTCACACAGCCGGGACGGTCGGTTCCGCTGCCGCCATAACCGAACAAAGTCGCTGCAAAGCTCCGCCAATTCGTCTTGATGCGCTTGCCATTCGCGGGTGGGTACAGTGTGTTTGGCACGGTAGCGCCGGGCCCATTGCAAGCGTCGCGTCGCGGCCAGGTTCAGACGATTGGCCAGACGGTATTCTTCCACCGCCAAACTGGCTACCCCTTGCTCGTCGGTCTGCGATTGCGGAAGGGCAGGGAAGGCTGCTGCGAGTGCGGTGGCTTGTGCTTGCAGTTCAGCGAGATCGTCCGAAGAGCAGGGCGCATTGTCGATGACGGCCCGCCCACGCGCGAAGGCTTCGCCCACAGGCTGCGCGTCTGTGATCCGCTCAAAAAGCGCATGGTACGCCCAGTAACCATAGCGCTCATCGCCCACCGTCTTGATCACCGGAACCAGTGACCCGTCGGGGTCGCCCAAGACGTGTCGGGTGTATTGCTGTAAGAAGGCGTCGTCATTCGGTGCGGGGACGGCCGTTCCATTCCAGGCACAGGCCGCTCCGTAGGCGATGGCCGGGAGACTGACCCCCAGTGCGTTGCGGTGCCCATTATCGCCCCAATCCGTGGTGAGCAGCCCTTCACAAGCGTGTGTCCGGGCTTCATGGGCAAATGCATATATATTCTGGAAACTGGTTTGCAGGCGGCTGCCAAAGCTTTGCCAGCCACTGGTGCCCGGACAGCACACTACGGGGTGACCGGCATCCACGATCTCATGCGTGCGTGCCATGCGACCGCCCTGCGGTTCATATTCCCAATTCAGGATGATCAAGTCGTCCGGGATATCCGGGATGACTTCTGGATGCTGTAATACAATATCGCCCCACAAGTTGAGGCGCTTGCCATGGTGCGCGGCGAGATCGCGCAGTTTGCAAATGAAATCGAGATATAGTCGGCCCACACCTTGAGTGGCGGCGGCCGACTTCGAGCGGCCGCGTCCTAGTTCCCACGGTTCATCGCCACAAGCATTAAAGTCCCGCGCGGTAAATAGCGGCAAATACTCCGCATACAAATCGGTGAGCAGCGCCAATGACCGCAGGTCGAGCGGGTTCAGGGTTGTGCCACCCGGCCACCCGCGATAGCCCGGTAATTCGCCTAGATCCTCGTAACCGGGGATCATGAGGATTTTTTCAAAATGCCCGAGACTGGCGAGTGAGGGCACCAGTTCCACATGGTGTTCGCGCGCGCAAGTCTGGAGCAGGGCCATGTCCTGCGGCGTAAAGGGAGAGTATCCGCGCCCAATGTCCGGGTGGCGCGCGAACGTGAAGACGTTTTCGACGTAGAGTTGGACCTCGTTGAGCTTCCATTGTGCGCACTGTTCGATCAGCGCACACAAGGTCTGCAAGGTAGGGACCTTGCCACGGCTACAATCCAGGTACACACCGCGCCGGGCGAAGTCGGGATGATCTTCAATAACCACCGCAGGCAGGTGGCGTCCGTGCTGGCGCACATGCGCGCGCAGGGTCTGGACGCCGTAGTAGAGGCCCGCAGCGGTTGCGGCTTCTATTCGTATTTGCCGGGGTTCGACAAGTAACCGATAGCCCTCCTTGTGAGGGACATCCTGTGCCAGGCGCAAAACCACATCGGGCGCAGCTTCCGCCACGGATGCGCGGGCAGCACACGCGTGGGCTCGCAGATCCTCAATGAGGCGCCAAACCGGTGTGCAATCACGGGGCTGCGCCAAGGCAATGCGTAAGGTGTCGCCCAGTTCAAAGGAACCACCGGTGGCGTCACAATGCTTAGGCGCACAGGGAAACATTACCCGTTTTCTTCCTGGTCCTGATCTCTCTTCCCGGGCTCGCAGACCCCACCTATCACCACCGGCTAACCCCTTATGCTCACCTCAAGAGAGTCATAAGGAGGAATAAAGTATCCGGCCCTATATCGGAAGGCTAGAGCGTAGGTGCAAGCGCTAGGCCGTCGGGCTGGAAGCCGCTCCAGCTTGAGCCTTGGATTTGGCTTTCGTTTTACGCTTGGCCCGTTTTCCGCGCTTTGATTTCGTGTTGGTGGCCTTGGACGCTGCAGGTGCCGCAATCTTGTCGGCCAGCTTGAACAAGCCGCGTCCAGCGGATTCGACGAAATCTGCGGTATAAAGCTGAACCCCCAGAATCTTTTTGGGATCCTTGGCGGACGTCTTGTATCCGCGCTTAAACATTTCCTGCAGCACTTCGTCTGTCGTCAGGGGCTTTTTAGCCGTAGCCAAAACCTCGTGCAAGTAGGCTCTTTGACTTCCAGGACGCAAAGCTTGTTTCGCCTTTTTCGCTTTGCGCGTCGCCTTGCGCGCGGTCTTACGTGCGATTTTACGCGTCGCCTTGACGGGTGCGGGTGATTCTTTTTCACCGACCAATACCGCCTGAAGGCGGTCTTCCAGTTTGACTCGCTTCGCTTCTAATGCGTCTAATTGATTCCGAATCGATAACGCTTTTTTCAGTTGTGCAACGGTGGGTTGGCTCATATGGATACTCCTATTTGTGTGTCTGTTTACTTGCACCGAGTCTACATTCTGAAAAAAGGCTGCAAATAGCAAGCGTTTATTTCGTAATATTTTATCTTTTTCCCAGGGGCCTCTTTTTGATTTTGTGCAAAAGGTGCGGTATGGTCCCACCCGAATTGAATCTATAACAGGGCAGGCTCTTGCAAAACCTCCCATTCATGAGGGCAGGACGGAGCCTGCCCCTCCGGAATCTACAAAATACGCCAGTTTATTTGCCAAAGGGTCGACCTCCGTGTCGACCTCGGAGGTTTTGC
>PWVE01000008.1 GCA_003562335.1 PVC group bacterium | reverse complement strand
GCCAAAACACAGGCCGGATCTGATTTACCTTTAGTCGATGCATCCCCGAAGGCCGAGTCGCCCACTCCGAAACCCGTTGACCCCGCTCCGCCAAAACCACGCGCACGCGCACCCAAACCCGTGCCAGCGGAAACGGCTGCACCGGAAGCTACCGGGACCAGTGGGGAGCCGCCGCCCTATCGCCTGCCGCCGCTGGACCTGTTGGCCCCGGCGGAGCAGGCTGATCACAATATCGAATACAAGGAAGATCACTTAGCGGCCTCCACGATCTTGCAGGATACCCTGGCGGAATTTGGGATTGATGCCAAAGTGACCAATGTCGAGCGGGGTCCGGTCGTGACCCGCTTCGAGGTGCTGCCGGCCCCGGGCGTGCGCGTGGAGAAAATTACCGGACTCAGCAACAACATCGCGCTGGTGATGAAAGCCGAAAGCGTACGGGTACAAGCCCCGATTCCCGGCAAAGGCGTGGTCGGCATCGAAGTGCCCAATTCCAGGTCGAGCATGGTGTTCATGCGCGAAGTGATGGAAAGTCCCGCCTGGCAATCCGGCAAAGCCGCCTTGCCGCTGGCCCTCGGCAAGGATGTGGGCGGACAGGTGCTGGTGGCAGATTTGGCGGATATGCCGCACATGCTGATTGCGGGGGCCACCGGCTCCGGCAAAACCGTGTGCATGAACTCAATCCTGGCGGGCTTGCTGATGTCGCGCAAACCGGAGGAAATGCGGTTGATGCTGATTGACCCGAAGATTGTGGAATTCTCGGGCTACGAAGGTTTGCCGCACTTGGTCGTCCCGGTCATTACCGATCCCAAAAAAGTCAGTCTGGGACTGCGCTGGGCGATTAACGAAATGGAAAAACGCTATAAACTCTTTGCCAAAGCAGGCGTGCGCAATATCAAGAGCTTTAACAGTCGACCCATCGTCAAGCAACCAAGCCTGTTTGCCGACGAGGCGGAAGGCGAAAGCGAACCGGCCATCCCCGACCGGGTACCCTATATTGTCATCGTGGTGGACGAGCTGGCGGATCTGATGCTGGTGGCACAAGCGGAAATTGAAACCTCTATTGCCCGGTTGGCGCAGCTCTCCCGGGCCGTGGGCATTCACATGATTCTGGCCACACAGCGGCCTTCGGTCAACGTGATCACCGGAACAATCAAGGCTAATTTCCCGGCGCGCATTGCTTTTCAGGTGGCGCAGAAGGTGGATAGTCGCACCATTTTGGACGCGCCGGGTGCGGACAAGCTACTGGGGAAAGGGGATATGCTGTTCCTGCCGCCCGGCAGCTCCAAACTGATCCGGTCGCAGGGCACCATGACCTCGGACGAGGAAATCCGGTCGATTGTGGAATTCATCAAGGAGCAAGGCGGCCCGCGCTATGAAGGCGCGATCAAGGAAAAGATCGAAAACAAGTCCGCCCAACTGCCCGAAATGGAAGAGGACGACGAAATGCTCGAAGCCGCCGTCGAAGTGATCCGGCAAACGCGGCGGGCTTCCACGTCCTCCCTGCAACGGCGCTTGCGTATCGGTTACACGCGCGCGGCCCGGTTGATGGATCTTTTGGAAGAAAAAGGTGTCATCGGTCCGCCGCAAGGCTCCGATCCACGCGAAATTTTGATCGATTTGGACGGCGAAATCCCGGCCAATGAAGTGGATACCGAAGAATAATTCTTCAAAAGAGCGTTCTCCCAACACTTGACAAGCAGCCTTTCTTCGTAAATAGTGCACTGGCTTTGCGCTATAATAGTTGATTTGTGTCTTTTCTCAGGAGAATTCATGGCCGAACCCGTAACCAAGAAACCTAGAGCCACCTCTAAAAAAACAAAAAAAGTGGTACCCGCCAAGAAAGCGAAAACCACCCCCGCCCGCAAACCGGTAAAAAAGGCGCCCAATAAACCGGTGCGCAAACCGGCTAAACCGGCCGCCAAGTCAAAGGCCAAAGCGACTGCGCCGCAGACGCCCGTCAAGACGGAGATATCGCCAGACGACGCCGCGCATCAGGCAGCCGATAAATCAGCCCAGCAGGCGGGTGAACTGGTACAGATCACGGTCAACCGGGAAGACCGCAACGCCAAGATCAAAGAGTTGATCTCACTGGCGGCGGATCAAGGCTACCTGACCTATGACGACATCAACGACTCCATGCCGGAAAGCGTCATCAATCCGGACGAATTCGACGGGATTGTTATCCTCTTCCGCGGCATGGATATCGAAGTCATTGAATCCTCGGAAGTCGAGAAATTCAAAGAAGTGGCGGAGAAAGAGGAGCGCGCGAAACAAGCGCAGCGCATGGACGTGCTGGATGATCCCGTACGCATGTATCTCAAGCAAATGGGACAAGTCCCGCTGCTGACGCGCGAACAGGAAGTCGAGATTTCCAAGCGCATCGAAGAAGCCGAGGATCAAGCGCGCCTGGCCTTCAGCATCTTCGGGTGTGCCACCGTGGCGTACCGTGATTTGCTGGAACGGTTGAAATCCGGCCAGGAACGGTTTGACCGCATCATCAACGATAAATTGGTCGAAAGCCGTGACAAGTACTTCCAGGCCTTGCCGCGCACGGAATCACTGATCAACAGATATTACACGGAAACCGGGAAACGGTTTACGACCTATATTAAATCCAAGCAAACCAAGGCCCAGAAAGCTCAGGCGACCAAGGCCTTAGACCAGTCGCGCAAGAGACTGGGGCAAGCCCTCGAAAAACTCGCCTTCAAACAAAAGGCGGTCGAAGACATCATGCCGATCGTCGATCAGCACTATCGGGCCTTCCGTAAAGCCTACACGGCGGTACGCCACTTGGAAGCGTCTAAATCGAAGAGTAAAAAGACACAGGCGGAATTGAAAGAAGCGCGGGCCACGCTACGCCGTATCGAGCTTGACCAACGTATCCCCGCCGATCTTTTCGAAGAATACTACCGCACCCTGCGTTTGTGGATGCGAAAGGGGTTACGTGCCAAATCAGAGATGGTGGAGGCGAATCTACGGTTGGTGATCAGCATTGCCAAAAAATATACCAACCGGGGCCTCTCGTTTCTCGACCTGATCCAGGAAGGCAACATCGGCTTGATGAAGGCGGTGGAAAAATTCGAGTACCAACGCGGCTACAAGTTCAGTACCTACGCCACGTGGTGGATTCGCCAAGCCATTACCCGCTCGATTGCCGACCAAGCCCGGACAATCCGTATCCCCGTGCATATGATCGAGACGATCAATAAATTGATGCGTTTGCAGAAACAGTTGGTGCAGGAACTGGGCCGGGAACCGACACCGGAGGAAGTGGCCGAGGAAATGACGCTGCCGGTTGAACGGGTACGCGCGATCCTAAAAATTGCGCAACAACCCATTTCACTGCAAAGCCCGGTTGGCGACAGTGAAGACACCCATTTCGGTGACTTCATTGAGGACAAGACAGCGGAAAACCCCTCTGACATGACGGCCTACAGCTTGTTAAAGGACCGGTTGCAACAAGTCCTCACCACGCTAACGGAACGCGAGCAGGAAGTGTTAACCCTGCGATTTGGCCTGGCAGACGGCTACTCACGCACCTTGGAGGAGGTCGGCCGTAAATTCCAAGTCACCCGCGAACGTATCCGGCAAATTGAAGCCAAGGCCCTGCGTAAAATGCGGCACCCCACCCGTATTCGCAAACTGGAAGGTTTTCTCGAGACCGGGGATTAACCACGAGGAGCAGACCATGACGGAATCCCAGCGACAACCGATTGACCGGATTGTCAAACGCGACGGGCGCGAGGTCCATTACGATCGCGACCGCATCGCCACCGCCATTTTCAAGGCCGCTGCGGCCGTGGACGGCGAGGACCGGGCCACGGCGGAAGAATTGGCGCGCAAGGTGGAACAAGCCCTAACCGCCACCTACGGGGAACACAGCATCCCCTCGGTAGAAGATATTCAGGACGTGGTGGAGGAAACCTTGATCAATGAAGGACACGCCCGCACCGCCCGCGCGTACATCCGCTACCGCACGCAGCGCGCCGAGGCTCGTGCGCAACGCAAAGCCCAAGGGCCATACATCGATAACGTGCCCTACAAGAAAATCTACGACGTGCTATGCTGGAATATTGACCAAGGTTGCGACACGGTGGACGGCATCAACCGCCTGATAGCGGCGGGCGAATATCCAGACTTGGTCAAGGCAGCGGAAAAGCGCTACGACGATGAAGTGGCCTTGGGCGCCGACCAGATGCTGGAACGCATCCCCGGTATCCGTATCGTCATTATTGCCGGACCGTCGTCCTCCGGCAAAACCACCACCACCATTAAGGCCAGCGAAAAACTGAAAGCGGCCGGGATGGCACTGAAAGCCATCAATGTGGACCATTACTTCTTCGACCTGGAAATGCATCCCAAAGACGAATTCGGGGATTACGATTACGAAACCCCACAGGCCCTGGACCTGGAATTAATCAACGAACACCTGGCGGCTTTGCTGGCCGGAAAATCAATCAAAACCCCTCATTACGACTTTAAAACCGGCAAGCGGGAATTGAACGTGCATGAGATGCACTTGGAAGACAATGAGATCGTACTGATCGACAGCCTACACGGGTTGTATGATGCCATGACCCATAGCATCCCGTCCGAACAAAAATTCCGGCTCTACATTGAAACGCTGGGCCAAGTGCGCACGCGTGAGGGTTTGTTTATGCGCTGGGCCGATAATCGTCTCATGCGCCGCATGATTCGCGATAGCTGGCACCGCAACCTGCAACCCCTGCAAACCCTTACCCACTGGCATTACGTCCGACGCAGTGAACTGCGCAACATTATTCCTTTCATTGATTCCGTCGACTACGTGGTCAACAGCGCGATGCCGCACGAATTGCCGATCATGAAAGACCGGCTCTTCCGCTATTTTCCAGAAGCCATGGAACGCTATCGTGACGACCCCAAACGCCAGGACGCCTATATCCGCGCTAAACGCGTGCACGATCTGCTCGAACACTTGACGCCTGTTCAGGATGACAGCCCCATTCCGGCTACGTCCCTGCTGCGCGAATTCATAGGGGGTAGTCAGTATGAATATTAATAGAGGCTCTTGCAAAACCTCCAAGGTCGACACCGAGGACTACCCTCCGGCAAACAAACATGCGTGTTTCGTAGGTTCCCGGGGGGGCAGGCTCCGTCCTGCCCTCATGAATGGGAGGTTTTGCAAGAGCCTGAACAGATTGAGGGGAAGGCCCTTCGCGTGGCGGGGAATGTTGGGCGCGCTTCTGCTGACAGGACTGGCAATCCAGGCCCAGGGGCAACGTATTCCGGTGGACGGATTGGCGGCTAAGGTCAATAACCGGGCCATCACGGTGGGCGAAGTCATGGCGGCCGTACAACCAATGGAAAGACGGTTGCGTATGACCTATACCGGTCAGGAACTGGTTCAACGTTTGGAAGAAGCCTTTGAACAGACCTTGAATGCCATGATGGAACAAGCGCTGATCATCGAGGAGTTCAAGCGGCGCGACGGTCAAATGCCGCGCCAGGCGGTCGACCAACAGATTCAAGCCATCATCGCGGAAAATTTCGGAGGCGACCGCGGCCGGTTCCTGCAACAACTGGCCGACGAGGGGATGACCCTGGAGGAATGGCGCGAAGAAATCCGCGACCAGATGATTGTGATGATGCTTCGGAGCGAGGAGGTGCGTCCGAAAGTGGTGGTTTCGCCACGCCAAATTCGAGCCGCGTATGAAGCGCGCCTGGCCGAGTTTCAACAAGATGCCGAGGCGCGCGTGCGCATGATCACCCTGACCGCTCCCAGCGATGACCACGAGCAGGAGGACCCCGTATCTGTCGATCCGGAGGTACAAGCGGAAAACTTGCGGACGCGCGTACTTGACGGCGAATCGTTTGCTGAGCTGGCCCGCACCTACTCGCAAGACCCGCGGGCGGAGCGGGGCGGGGATTGGGGCTGGATTGATCCCGAAGTGTTGCGGCCGGAACTGGCCCAAGTGGCTGCACATTTGGAGGCTGGCGCCGTTAGTGAAGTGATCACCACCCCGGAGGCCGCGTATCTCTTGACGGTGGAGGACCGCCGCGAGGCCCGTATCATACCGTTTTCCGAAGTCCGCGATGAACTCGCCGATGACGTCCGTCGTGAGGAGGAAGCCCGCATCTACCGCGCTTGGATTGATCGTCTACGGGCGCGCCACCATGTGGAACGGTTTGACCTCGACGACCGCGAGCGGTCCCTGTGACGTATGGCCAGCCGTACCACGATTATCGGCATCACCCTGGGGGATGTAAACGGGATTGGCCCCGAAGTAGCCTGCGCGGCCACAGCCCGAAAGTGGCCTGAATCCCTGCGCTTGGTCTTAATTGGGGATCGCGCTATCGTGACCCAACTTATGGCCGCTCATGGTTTTGCCCAGCCCGCTTGTTGGGCCCCCGAACAGAGCGATGTCCCGCCATCGCCAGTGAGCGTCTGGGACCCTGGGCAGCGTCCCCCCCTACCCCATAACCCGGGGCGGTGCCGGGTGGCTGCGGCCCGCGCCGCCTACGACTGGATCTGCGCCGGGACCCAAGCGGCTTTGGACGGTAAACTCCACGCCTTGGTCACGGCGCCCATCCAAAAAGAAGGATTCATGAAGGCCGGTATTGATGTGCCCGGCCATACGGAGTTACTCGCCCGTTGTTGCGGGGTGCAACAGGTGGAAATGATGCTATTGGCCGGTACCTTCCGCGTAGTGTTGGCCACGCGCCACATTCCGTTGGCCAACGTGCCCGCCGCACTGACTCCCTCCGGCCTGCAAGCCACGATCCGTATGACCGCCGAAATGCTGGAATGGCTTGGCGCACGGCACAAACGTATCGCGGTCTGTGGTCTCAACCCCCATGCAGGCGATGGCGGCGCCATTGGCCGCGAGGAACAAACCTGCATCATGCCCGCCATTCGCCAAGCCCGTCGGCAACTACCCCACCTGACGGGTCCAGTACCCGCCGATACCGTCTTCCATCAAGTCCGGCAACACCAATACGACGCCGTCGTCGCCATGTACCATGACCAAGGACTGGCCCCGTTCAAGATGTGGGCATTTGACAGGGGCGTCAACTTGACCGGCGGTCTGCCCATTGTACGGACCTCGCCCGACCACGGCACCGCCTACGATCTGGCCGGGCGGAACCAAGCGAACCCCGCCAGTATGGTCGCCGCCATCCGGCTGGCCGCCCGACTGGCGCACCGCCCCAATCCGTGGGCGCGCGCGTGAAGCGCACGCGCCCATCCGACGTAAAAGCGCTGCTGGCCGCGCAAGGCATCCGGCCCAACCGTGTGCTGGGACAGAACTTTTTGGTCGATGCCAATATCCTCAAGATCATACTGGAATCCGCCCATTTGGCTCCCGAAGATACCGTGCTTGAAATTGGGCCGGGTTTGGGGGTGCTGACCGAACACTTGCTCGCCCGCGCCAAACGCGTAATTGCCATCGAAAAAGATCCCGCCCTCGCGGCGTATTTGCATGCGACCTTTGCGCACCATGACCGGTTACACTTGATGACAGCCGACGCGCTGGAAGTGAATCTTGAAACCTTACTACACGCGGAAGCCGTGACCCACTTGGTGTCCAACCTGCCGTATGCCGCAGGTACGCGTATTTTACTGGAATGCGTGGCCGCCCCTGCCCGCCCGTGGCGCATGGTGGTGATGCTACAGTCGGATGTCGCTGAACGGATTATTGCCGCACCCGGGACCAAGGCCTATGGCGTGGCTTCCATCTTTACGCAACTGCACTACGAGGTATGGCTCCGTAAGACCGTCAGTCCGACCTGCTTTTATCCCCCACCGGAAGTCCGTTCCGCCATTGTTGAATGTTATCGGCGCCAGCCAGCACTGCCGCAGCCGGCCGAACCCGACCAATTTCAGGCCTTGGTCCGCTGGTGCTTTTCCCAACGCCGCAAACAACTGGGCCATATTCTGCTGCACGCGCCCCCCACCCTGTGCCCGTCCGGCATTGATGCGGTAGCAGCCCTGCAGCAAGCCGCCATTCGCCCCGACCAGCGCCCTGAGACCGTCGCCGTGACCCAATGGGTTGAGCTGGCGAACACATTGCGGCCACCACAATCGCAGTAGTCAATTGGGTACTGTCAAAAGTTTTATGGAAAGGTGAATGGGTTGACGAGAACGGCGACGCGAACGGATAACGAGTAGAGAATATCCCAATCGTTCACCGTTCGCGTCGCCGTTCGCGTTCACCGAAATGGAAAGAAATTGATAAAGGAGCAAAGCAATGACATATACCACTGTAGACTGGGATCACTGGCAACCGACTGAACGGGCCACGCTGTTGTTTGTAATTCGGGACGGACAGGTCTTGTTGATTCACAAAAAAAGAGGATTGGGGGCCGGTAAGGTGAACGGCCCCGGGGGACGCCTCGACCCGGGTGAAACGTCGCGCCAATGCGCCATTCGCGAAGTGCAGGAAGAAATCGGTGTGACCCCGGTCGACCCTCGCTTGTGCGGTGAACTGAAGTTTCAATTTACGAATGGCCATTCCATCCACGGCCTGATCTATCGCGCCGACAATTGTGAGGGACAACCGATTGAAACCGACGAAGCGATCCCGTTCTGGTGCCCGCTGGATGAAGTGCCTTACGGCCGGATGTGGATCGACGACCGCATCTGGTTCCCGCTGCTGGTACAGGAACAATATTTCAGTAGCCGCTACCTTTTTGACGATGATCTGATGCTGGGGTGCGAACTGTTTCCGCAATCAGCCCCACCGACAACACCGCCCTTCTGAGCTGGAGGCGCCTGCAAAACCTCCGAGGTCGACACGGAGGTCGACCCTCCGGCAAATGAACAAGTCTATTTCGTAGGTTACCGGAGGGGCAGGCTCCGTCCTGCCCTTATGAATGGGAGGTTTTGCAAGAGCCTGACTGGAAAAAATGATTCGGATTCCGCTACGGGTCCGGTATAGACTGTCGACCGCCACGTGGGAAGCGGGACACCTGCGTCCCGGCTCCATTTACGACTGGGGCACGTGCTTGCTTTAGATGAAAGGAACAACGATATGGAAAAAGTAGTCATTCTCGGGTCGGGTCCAGCCGGCTTAACCGCCGCCCTGTACACGGCCCGCGCCAATTTGAACCCGTTGGTCATCGATGGACTCGAACCCGGCGGCCAGCTCACCACGACCACGGAGGTGGAAAACTATCCCGGCTTTGTCGATGGAATTATGGGACCGGAACTGATGGATATTATGCGTAAACAGGCCGAACGCTTTGGCACGCGCTACCAGTTCGGCACCGTATCATCCACGCAATTCTCGCCCGGCAAGCATCAAATTGAACTCGACAGCGGCGAAACCCTGGAAGCGGCCACGGTAATCATTGCGACCGGCGCCCGCGCCAAATATCTCGGCTTGGAATCGGAGCAGAAACTAATTGGCCGGGGTGTCACCTCCTGTGCCACCTGTGACGGTGCCTTCTACCGCGATCAACCCATCGCCGTCGTGGGCGGTGGTGACAGCGCCATGGAAGAGGCCTTGTTCCTGACACGCTTCACCGCTGACATCACCCTTATCCACCGGCGCGATGCCTTCCGGGCCTCTAAAATTATGGCCGACCGTGTGCTGGAAAGCGATAAGATCAAGGTCCGCTGGAATACGGTGGTGGAAGACGTGCTCGACGTGACACAAAACGAAGTCACCGGGCTGAAACTCAAAGACGTGCAGACAGGCGAACAATCGGAAATCGCGATCAAGGGCCTGTTCATGGCCATTGGACATGAACCTAACACGGCCGCCTTTGCCGACCAGTTGGACATGGACGAGGTCGGCTATATTCGGGCTCAAAATACGCGGACCAATGTCGAGGGCGTATACGCCGCCGGGGATGTGCAGGATGCGGTGTACCGGCAGGCCATTACCGCCGCAGGGTCCGGCTGTATGGCGGCGTTGGAAGCCGAGCGCTATCTTGAATCGAAAGGATTTTAAGCACCCGATGCATTTGCGCTTTTGGCAACAACCCGAATGGGCAACCTACGCCCGTCTGCTGGCCTATGTCCGCCCCTACAAGACCCGGCTGATTATCGGGACCGTGTGCGGCATCATCTTTGCCGGCTCCACGGCAGGCATTCTGCCGGCCGTCGAGCGCACACTGGGCGAACTGTTCGATCCCGACAGCTTGAGTGCCCAAGCCATTATCGGCGTGGCGCTGCTCTTGCCGATCCTCGGCCTGATTCGTGGCCTCGGGTTCTTTCTGAGCATGTACTACATCAAATGGGTGGGTCACCGGGTCGTGTTCGACCTGCGCGTGGCCCTGTTTGACCGCCTGCAGGAATTGTCAGTCTATTACTTTAGCCGCAGCAAGGCGGGCGAGCTCATCTCACGGGCCGCCAACGATACCATGATGGTCGACCGCGCAGTGTCCACGGTCCTGGGCGACCTGATCCGGCAACCGTTTGTGCTGATCTTCCTCCTGGGCGTTGTCATTTGGCTGGAACCGGTGCTGGCGTTCCTGAGCCTGGTGGTCTTCCCCATCTGCATCATTCCGGTCGTACAATTTGGCAAACGCGTTCGCCGTAATTCACGGCGAGCGCAGTCGCACTTGGCGGAAATTGTGTCGATTCTGCAGGAAAGCATTGCCGGGGTGCGCGTGGTTAAAGCGTTCGGAATGGAACCGTACGAACGGGACCGCTTCCGGCAAGGTGGCGAAGCCGTCTTTAATCGCCTGATGAAAGTGGCTAAGGCCCGTTCAGCCATTGAACCCATTATCGTCCAGATATCCATTGTCGGCATATCCTTGATACTGGTTTACGCCCATTGGACCGGTATGGCGATGGAGACCTTCTTCGTGTTCGGGTTGGCGATGGTGGCGTTATATGACCCGGTGAAGAAACTGAGCCGGGTGCACCTGGCCATCCAGCAGAGCTCGGCGGCCGCCGAACGTATCTTTGAAATCCTGGACGAACACGTTACCGTGCAGGACAGACCGGACGCCGTGCCCTTGGAGGATCCGATCGAACACATTGCGTTTGAACAGGTCGACTTTGCCTACGAACAGGAGCCGGTCCTGCGCGACATCTCGTTCACCGTGCAACCTGGCGAGTGTATCGCTTTTGTCGGACATTCCGGGTCCGGGAAAACCACGCTGGTCAGCTTGCTCCCCCGCTTCTTTGACCCCACCGGTGGCACCATACGCATCAACGGCCGTGACATCCGGTCGTACACCCTACACTCGTTACGTCAGCATATCGGCTTGGTGACACAGGACACGTTTCTGTTCAATGACACCATCGCCAACAACATCGCCTACGGACGGCAGGACGCTGACCGCCAAGCCGTCATGGACGCCGCTCGCCGGGCGCACGCGCACGACTTCATCACAGATTTACCGGAAGGCTATGACACCGTTGTCGGTGACCGCGGGGTACGACTCTCCGGCGGACAGTGCCAGCGGCTGGCGATTGCCCGGGCCCTGTTACGAAATCCGCCTATCATGATTTTGGACGAAGCCACCAGTGCCCTGGACACAGAATCCGAACGGCTGGTACAAGCGGCCTTGGACGACTTGATGTCCAATCGCACGGTCTTCGCCATTGCTCATCGGCTGTCAACCATTCAACATGCCCAACGCATTGTGGTGCTGGATAAAGGCACGTTGGCCGAGACCGGGACGCACCAGGAATTGCTTGCACATAACGGATTATACCGCTATTTATATGATTTGCAGTTCAAGGTGTAGCCATGCGCACAGCGGCCTTTGATTATACGCTACCGCCCGATTGCATTGCCCAGCAACCGGCAATGGAACGTGACCGTGCGCGCATGATGGTGGTGAACCGGGCCGACGGCACGTTCACCCATGCGCGGGTACGCGATTTACCGGACTTTCTCAAGGCCCCCGACCTGTTGGTGCTCAATGATACCCGCGTGATTCCGGCTCGCATAAATGGCGTAAAAGAAGGCACCGGCGGACAAGTCGAATTGCTGCTGTTGGAGGAAGTGGCCCCGCACGAATGGGAGGTCTTGATGCGAAGCGGCCGACCACCGCGGATTGGCAGCCGCCTGTTCTTTGCCGGGGGACGTTTACAGGCTGTGGTTCTGGCACAGGGCGAGCGGGGAAAAGCCCGGGTGCGCTTGGAATGCGACAAGCCCGTACTGGAGATCCTTGAGGAAATCGGCGCACCGCCGTTGCCCCCGTATATCCAGCGCAAGTCACCATCCGCCGAGTTAACCGCCGTCGATCGTGACCGGTACCAGACCATTTATGCCCGCCAACCCGGGGCCGTGGCTGCCCCTACTGCCGGGCTGCATTTCACCTCCGAGCTGCTTGACCGCCTCGGGGCCCAGGGGGTCCGGCACACAGCCGTGACCTTGCATGTGGGCGCTGGCACGTTTCGTCCGGTGACCACGGAAGAAATAGAGGCGCACACCATTGATAGCGAACGCTACCACGTGCCGGCGCAGACAGCGCGCCTATACAATAAAACGCGCCGCACCGGCGGCCGCGTAGTGGCGGTTGGCAGCACCAGCGTGCGTACCCTCGAAACCGCTTGGCGCGACAAGGGGTCCCTCGAGGCATGCAGCGGGCGATCGGACCTTTATATCTATCCGCCCTTCGAATTCCAGGCCGTCGACATCGTCATGACCAACTTTCACCTGCCAAAGTCCACCTTACTCATGATGGTTTGCGCATTTGGCGGCTATGACCTAATCATGGAAGCGTATCGCGTGGCTGTTCAGGAACGCTACCGCTTTTACAGTTACGGGGATTGCATGCTCATTTTGTGATGGCGGTATTGACAGCGAAGGCCGGGCATGAAAGAATGCCACTCCTTTAGTGATTCAGGGGCGGTAGCTCAGTTGGGAGAGCGTCGCGTTCGCAATGCGAAGGTCGTGGGTTCGACTCCCATCCGCTCCACCATTTTCTACTAACGTTTTGGCCTATATTTATAGGGGTTTCCTCAACATTCACAATGCCGGACCGGCTTGCACAACGTCCAGCAGCAACGCGCCGATCGATTTGATTCTTGCCTATCCAGTCAAGCGCATCGTCTCGCGTCCGCACATAAAGCGGGGCCGGGGTTGTCTCAAAAGCAATGTCATTTGCCGTGCAAATCTCAAAACGATTATGTCCATCAAGCAAAGTGTCTTTCCAAACAACCAGCGGATCACGGCAACCGTCCTCGTGAAGGTTGTCTTCCAACTGCTTCCGCTCCTTGTCCGTCAGCGGTGGAATCAATTTCTTGAATACGGGGTCAATCTTGATTTCAGTCATTTCGCCGCCTCCAAAATCCGCAACAGTTCAGACTTCGGAATACGGGGTGCGCCGCCGTCACGGACGCGCGGGTATAGGCCGCAACGTCCGCAGGTCTTTCGGCAGGGATCAGCCGCCGACAATGTTTCATTTCATGCCGCCATCACTTTCACTTGCGGGACAAAGCCCAAATCCTCACGGATCGCCGCAATGACCTTTGCCAGCGTCCGGGCCGTCGGGTTGCCGCGCCGTGACAGCGTCCGGTGCAGCATCTTTTCATTGTATCCGGTTTGCCGCGCCAGTTCCTTGAACGTGATTTCCGCATGAACCAGATCGCGCAGCATGGACAGCCCTTCAGCCGTTTCACCTTCAAGAATGGCGTCCAGTGCTTCAGCATACAGCGCGCGCGCAAACTTCGGATCGCTCTTGATCCGCGCAACAACCGTTTCTTTATATTCCCGTGTCAGTGCCATGATTTCACCTTTCCGCTTTGTATCGCTCCCAGCGTTTCACCGCGTCCGCTATGTCCACCCGTTGCCGTCGTTTGTCCCCGCCTCCCAGCAGGATCACAAGCGTTTTGCCGTCCCGCCCGTAGTAAACTCGGTATCCGGGGCCAATGGTCAACCGCAGTTCATACACGCCGCCTTGCAACGCCTTTGCATCGCCAAAGTTCCCGGACTCCATCCGCCTTATGCGCCGGTCAACCCGCGCCGCCGTCACCGGGTCTATCCGATTGAACCACAGATCAAACGGGGACCGCCCGCCTTCGATATATTCCCGGACTTCAAATAACATCGCCATAAAGTAACCTATTCGCTCCCATTGTCAAGCTCGGTTCACACCTTCGCCGCCAACAGCCGGAGCCGCTTCCGGTCCGCTTCGGTCACTTGAGGCTCTTGCAAAACCTCCGAGGTCGACACGGAGGTCGACCCTCCGGTAAATAAACAGGCCTATTTCGCAGGTTCCCGGAGGGGCAGGCTCCGTCCTGCCCTTATGAATGGGAGGTTTTG
>PWVE01000236.1 GCA_003562335.1 PVC group bacterium | reverse complement strand
CTAATCCTAATCGTAATCGTAATCGATCGATTAGGATTACGATTACGATGCGGACACGCAACCACACCGTCTACTTCACCGTAAACCAGGCTGACCGCTAACCTATCCGTGTTCCAATCCTTGGAACGTGTTTGGAGCCCGTTCTCCAGGCGTTGGAAGTTTCGGGGCGATTTTTCCCAGGCCTTGGAAGTGAAATAGGGGCTGTTTCCCAGGCCTTGGAAACCGGCGATGCGACCGCCTCCGCCACACGTAACCGGATACGCCGTAGTGGAAAACCTGATAGACAGAACGTGGTGTCCCTGATGTTGCTTTATAGGCGGATGGTGTTAGTGTGTTCGGTTGATAATGTGGCCGGTCAGGACACAGGAATATACATCATGAAAAAAATGTTTGCGCTCATCACGCTGGGTTTATGTCTGGCCATAGTAGGTGTAGCTCCGGCGGCTGCTGTTATTGAGGATGATTTTTCCGATAGCAGCCTCTGGGCAATCCGCACGGGCGCCGATCCGGCCTCTGACTCCATAAGCTTTGAGGACAATACCCAACTTCACAAAGGCTCGGGCCAACCGGATTCCGCCTTGCCAGCCTTTGATACCATTACATTGCAAGACGGCCATAAGCTGACCCTGCAAGTGGATGTTCGTGGAAATCGAGATGACTCCAGCTCACATGCCAGAGTCACCTTCGGCTTCGCTGATCCTGCGATTGAGGATGGCGGCCAAAGCTTAGGTTCTAACAACCTGTTCGGCTATCTGTTTCAAATGCCCGGAGTTGATAGTTCTAGCGATTATACGGTTCGCGCCGTGAATGGTGACTCGAACTATTTCAACGCAGGGGGTGAGGCTTCTGTATCTCTTTCCGCTAACCAAGCTAATAATGTAAGCCAGTCTGAATTCCGAACGCTGATTTGGAATCTTGAGCGGGATGGAGATAGTCTCCTTTTTTCCGGCAGTATGAATGGTGTCGATTTTGGATCCGGATCATTCAATTTTGACACCGGCCCCAGCGCGAACGTAGTTAATTGGAAATTCAACACCGTTGGATTCGCGGGGAGTTCTATGTCCACTTCCAATGATCCGCTTGCATTCCAAAACATGTCGGTCACGCTATACGGTTCCGGCCTGATCGATGACGATATAGTAGTCTATACAACCGACGGCATGAACGGTGTGAGCGGTACTGTGGAGTACGAAGGCGGCGGCGATTTTGCGAGTGGCGATTTTGGGGGTGATGTGTTGGGGCCGTACAGCCGTTTTGGCGAAGAGGACAGAGCGCGTAAAGCTTATGTCCGGTTCGATACAGCGGTGATCGAATCCGAGGTCGAAGAAGCCAGCCTCACATTCACGGTGACCCATAATGAGTTGGGAGGACATTCGGGTTATTTGCGTTTGTATGCGTTCACGGACCAGGATGTCGATACCCAGGCGCTGAGCAATGATTTAACCTGGGATGGCGCGCCGGGAAACGATCCGAATCACGGCTCCGAACCCGATCTCAACAAGGCAATCTACCTTGGCGAGAAGCGCGTCACGGTTTCATCCCCCACCGGCTCCAAACAAGTGACTGCCGGAGACACGATAACATGGGATGACTTGGCCTTGATCAATTTTCTAAATGCCAACACCAATAACATCGTCACGTTCATGGTAACGCGTTTTGAGCGGGGCGGATCAAGGGATGATCTGATTGTAGGTTTGGCGGGCGATTCGCACCCAACGTATGACCCACCTTATTTGACGGTGCTCCCCGTCCCCTTCGCCGTCGATCTTGAGGAAACAGCCATACTGATTGATGACTTTGAAGCCCAGACGCTGGGCCCCGTGCAACTGGCCAACCCCGTAGGAACCGTCACCTATCAGTGGTACCATATAGATGCTTGGATTTGAAGACCCCCAACCGCTGGCTGGCGCCACGAACAACACCTTGGTCCTCACGGATATTTCGGCCGATGATATGGGCGCGTATTTTGTGCGCGTAAACGATGATCGGGCTTGGACACCCGTCGAATCACGTCATGTTCGCGTGGCCTCTACGGATTGCCTTGACTGGCCGATGTGGGGCTATGACGCCACCCGCCGGGGGCTTGCACCGCTCACGTTGGAGGAGGATCTGCATCTTCAGTGGGTGCGGCGTCTGCCGTCGCCGCGCCGCGCCTGGCCCTTCCAACACGATGAGCGGGATAAACTTGAATTCGATAAATCCTATGCGCCGATCGTCCGCCATGGCCGGGTTTTCGTGGCGTCCATGAACGCGGATCATGTCACCGCCTATTGCCTGGACACCGGCACCGAGCTTTGGCGCACTTATGTGGACGGCCCGATCCGACTGGCACCGGTCGCCTGGCAGGACCGGGTCTTCTTTGGCGCCGATGACGGACGCATCTATGCGCTGGATGCCGCAACCGGTGCGATCGAGTGGACTCACCAAGCCATGCCGGACTTGCGCCGGGTGCTTGGAAACGAACGCCTGATCAGCATGTGGCCCACGCGGGGTGGTGCGCTGGTGTATGACGGCACGGTCTACTTCTCGGCCGGTATCTGGCCGTTCATGGGGGTCTTTCATTTTGCGCTGGACGCGGAAACCGGCGCAATCGAATGGGCCAATACGGGTGACGGCGCGGCCTGGCACGCGCAACCGCATGCAGGGGCCAACGCCTTTGCCGGCCTGGCACCGCAAGGTTATTTCGCCGCTCATGCAGATCGACTGGTCATGGCCGGGGGCCGCACCAACCCGGCTTTCTACGACCGGCTCAGCGGGGAGTTGCTGGCGCTCAACCTGCAAACGCCGGGCAAACCGCACGGCGGCTACCAGGTGCAGATTCAACCTCCGTACTTTTACAACCACGGGCAAGCCTACCGCTGGGCAGACGGCCGACACCATGGGGGTGGAAACCTGCCGCCGGCACCGGTATTGGAGGAGGCCGCCCGCTTCCAAGGCCAGCTCGACAGCCCCATTTTTACAGCCCTGGCTGCACAAGGACGACTGCTAATCGTGACGGAGAATGGAAGCCTTTACGCCTTTGGGCCCGAAACGCGCGACCCCACGGAATACGATATCCCGGATGAGCCTCCCTCCGCCGCTGCGCAGGCGGCCGCGCGCGCCTCCGGTATCCTGCAACAATCCGGCGTGGAAGCCGGCTACGCATTGGTACTCGGCATCGATGACGGCGGTCTCGTCGAGCAACTGGCCGTGCAAAGCGATTTGCATATCGTCGGCTTCACCCACGACCACGCAAAGCTGCCGCTCCTGCGGCGCCGCTTTGACGATGCCGGCCTTTACGGACACCGCATTCACCTGCTGCCCGCAGTCCCGGGGGAATGGAACGTGCCCCCGTACCTATGGTCCTTGATCGTGGTCGAAGATCCGGACGCGTACGGCGCGGCTTGGGGGGGCACCTTTGAAGATGAGATCGTGGCGCTATTGAGGCCCTATGGCGGCAAGGCCGTCCTGGCCGGCCGCCCCATGCGTTCCCGCGAAGGGCCCCTGCCGGGAGCGGGCCAGTGGACGCATCAATACGCCGATGCGGCCAATAGCGCCGTCTCCTGGGATGACCGGGTGCGCTTGCCGCTCGGTCCGCTCTGGTTTGGCGGGCCCACGCACGACACCCTGCTCCCGCGCCATGCGTCGGGGCCCCGGCCGCATGTGGCGGGCGGGCGACTGATTATTCTGGGCGTGGATTATGTCAACGCGCGCTGCGTGTACACCGGGCGGGAACTGTGGATTCGTGACTTTCCCGGCATCGGACACGCGTTTACCAATCTAACCCTCGAAGAGCGCTGGGGCAGGGGGGATTCGGTCTACATGACCAACATCCCCGGGGCCACCTACATCGGCAGTCCGCATGTCAGTCTGGCCGACGGCATTTACCTGCGGTATATGAACCAAATTCATCGTCTTGATCCTGACACCGGCGAGACCATGGCGCAGTTTTCGCTGCGGCAAGTGGGCGTTAACCTGGGCGCACCGGGGATGCGCCGGGACGATAACGGAACGGTCTGGGTCCAACACCCCCGCGGCAGTGTCCCCAGCCCCAACCTGAACATTCAGGTTGATCTTGGACCGGACGGGCGCTGGTTCCGCATTCATTCCAGCGAGGTGCAAGGGGTGGACGGGAAGCCGTGGGTCGCGGCATCCGGCGCCGAAGGTGTGACGGGCCTGACCCTGCCCGGATTGGACGGGACGGACCATACCGTGGTGCTCCATTTTATCGAGCCTGACCCGGAGACGACGGTTGGGGAGCGCGTTTTCAGCGTACAGGTCGGGGGCCAAGTAGTGGACGCGTCCCTGGACATCGTGCAGGAAACGGGCGGGGCGCTGCGGCCACTTACGCGCACGCTCAATAATGTCAGCGTCGCGGGTAATTTGACCGTGGATCTGCAGGCGCAATCGGGCTCCAAACCGCCGGTACTCTCCGGGGTTGAAATCCGGAGCCCGGCTCACCAGGTACGCTTCTATCTGAAAGACCCGGACTGGCGATCCGGCGGGGGCGACTTGGAACAAAAGATATTCGAGGGTTTGAATGCCATCGAACCTGCAGTAGAGCCGCCCTTTGGCTGGAACTTCGAGGGTTGGGACGGATCCTTTGCCCAGGTCCAGTCCGACTTGGATATCCATGGTCTTTTCGAGGCGCTGCGGGCCAAAAAGGGGACTCCGTACTGGTGGCTTGTACGCTATAACCTGGCAACGGAAGGCGACCCGGCCGCGGCATTCAATGACGCGGAGCTGACCGTGACCGACCCAGAGAGGAATATCAAGGCCTTCCAGGAACACATTGCGGGCACCGATCCCACCGATCCGCAATCGCGCTTTCTGGTCGGGCAAATTGAGAGCGATGCCGCAGGCCCGACTTTGCAATGGGACGGGGTTGCCGGCAGGGAATACCGGGTATACCGGCTTGAAGATCTCCGTGAAGGTATCTGGGCGCACGTACATACCGAACAGGTCCATGAAAACAGGCCGGTAATCTATACGGACGAAGAAGCCGGCAATCTGCGTGAACGTTTCTATCATGTACGTGTCCGTATTCCTTGAGAAGGGCTAGAATTTGCATCCGCCCGGGGATGAACCGGCGCGGGATCTATTTGGACTACGTGTGAACGGAGGCAACCTTTCACAGGAAGATGAAGACCAACAGGGATACGTCTACCCGCGACGGGGACCGGCTGGAACGCGGTGCGCTCGTCATTGCGGCCGAGCTTCGCAAGCAGGGCTTTACGGTCTATTGGGCCGGGGGTTGTGTCCGTGACCGGTTGCTTGGGCGGACGCCGCAGGATATTGATATCGTAACCTCGGCACGGCCCGATCAGATTGAGGCCTTGTTTCCGAAGACGGTAGCGGTGGGCCGGGCGTTCGGCGTCATTGGCGTCTCTTCCCAAGGGCATTGGTATGAGGTGGCTACTTTCCGTACCGAATCCGGATACCAGGATGGGCGCCGGCCGGACCGTGTGGAATACGCGGATGCGCGTGCCGACGCGTTACGCCGGGATTTCACCGTTAACGCCTTGTTTTATGATCCGCTGACCGAGCAGGTGATTGATTATGTTGATGGTCGGCGGGATCTGGCGGCCCGTTGTCTGCGGGCTGTTGGCGATCCGGTGGCGCGTTTCACTGAAGATCATCTGCGCATGCTGCGCGCGGTGCGCTTCGCGGGCACGTTGGATTTCGAGCTGGAACCTGAAACCCGAGCCGCTATTGCGCCCTTGGCAAGATTGATCCACCGCATCAGCCCGGAGCGCGTGCGTGACGAGCTATTGAAGATGGCCGTCGCGTCCCAGCACCCCGGCGACACCTTGCAGTGTCTGCATGACACGGGCCTGCTAGCGGTTATTCTGCCGGAGGTGGCTGCGATGGTTGGCGTTGAACAACCGCCCGAGTTTCATCCGGAAGGCGACGTCTTTACCCACACGCGCTTAATGTGGGCCGCCATGCCGCCAAAACGCTCTGCGGAATTGGCCATGGCAGTGCTGTTGCATGATGTGGGCAAGCCGCCCACCGCGACGGTGGGACCCGGGCGGGAGGGCGTTCCGCGCATCCGTTTTGACGGGCATGACCGTGTGGGCGCGGCGATGACGGAGACCATTTTGCGACGGCTGCGTTGTGCGAACGCGTTTATCCAAACGGTCGCACACTGTGTGCGGAACCATATGCGCTTTATGCACGTGCAGGAAATGCGCCGGGCCAAGTTACGGATGTTGGTGGCGGCCCCTACCTTTGAGATCGAGCTTGAATTGCACCGTCTGGATTGTCTGGCCAGTCATGGAAGTCTGGACCATTACCACTTCTTGCGCGCGTTCCAAGCGGACATGGCGGCCGAGCCCTGTTTGCCGCCCCCGTTGCTGAATGGGCACGACCTGTTACGCTTAGGCATTCCTCCGGGCCCGCAGATAGGCCATTGGCTTAAGCAGGCCTACGCCCATCAGCTTGAACATGATCTGACGGAGCGGGAGCACTTGTTGCCATGGTTGCACGAACAGCTTTCAGCGTCTTGAGTCGCCGGGCCCAGGTCCACGGGCGGTTACGCTGGCCGACCTGCGTGATGTGGGCAGGATCGCTGCGCAGCAAGTGTTGTAGCGAGGTAACCGGTCGGGCGGGATCAAAGTGGCCTTCTATGCGGGTGGCGTAGGTCCCGGCCAGTGCCTCCTCGCCCGCGAAGGGTAGGGGGTCTGATCCGGCCAATACCCGCCGGGTGGGGTCCCGCATGGGGCGGGGGCTCGGCCAGCCCTGCGGGCGCAGGCTTGAATCCCCTAGCCATAGTGCGTCGGAATCAAAACGGTCACAAAGCGTTTGCACTACGCGGGCCCGCCGGAACATCCACTTGCCGGGGGACCAAGGCAGTACGGGAATGCCCCCGGCTTGGTGCACGGCTTCGATGGTGGCGCTAGCCGTTTGCCCGTCGGGCGGCGTGTGGGTCATCGCCAGCCCCAGGATTTCCAAGCGCTCGGCGGTGACCAATTGGCGTCCCGCGATCAACCAGAGATCAGGTTGGTCGTTCCAAGACAGGCATAATGCTGCTGGTTCCGGTGTTGGGCGGATTGTGCAAGCAAGTGAAGGGGCCGCCGCCAGTTGGTCAAAAAAATGGTGTGGGCCGGCTTCGGTCAGCATCAGCACGCAAACGGGGTCCGTGGTACGGGCCCAGCCGCGCAACCGTTGTCCGGCCGACTGCAACAGGCGGTCCGCGTGGTGAAACGGGTAGACATGCACATGGGTATCGATTAGTATCTCCATGCGTGCCAGTGTACCGCGTTGCGTGCCCCGCGACAATTATGCAAATGGGTTTATTGTCCTTGCACTGTGCGTTCAAATAAAGTAGACACAACTCTTTTTTAGCGGAGGACTATCATGCGTGAGAATGTGAAATTGGTTTCATCGGCCAAAACGGGCCATTTTTATACCACAACCAAGAACAAGAAATTGAAGCCGGAAAAGATGGAGATTAAGAAATTTGATCCCGTCATCCGCAAGCACGTGATGTACAAAGAAGGCAAGATTTAGCCACGTGTTCAAACAAGTCGCTGTGCGGCGAATCTGCTACTGACGCCGGGCGGACGACCAGTCATCAAGGGGGCAGCACGCCTTCTTCCACCAATTGCCGATCCATTTCCGGCGTCAGCGGGACGGGTAATGGGGGAAGACCTTGCCGAATGACTTCCATCTGATAATTCTGTAGGTGTGCTTCCAGTTCCTGCCCTGTTAGGCGGGGTTCCGGAGGGGGTTCGGCCCGTCGGCGTTCAAGGGCTTCTTGGCGGGCGCGTCGTCGGTCGGCGTAGGAAGAGGGGCGATCGCGGCTGCGCTGTGCCTGCTGTTCCTGGGTGATGGGTTGCACTTCGCTCTCCGCCAACTTCACGATGGCCATTTCACTGCCGCGCCGCAGCACGGCCTCCTCGTCGGCAAAGCTGGCCGAAACCAGCTCGATACCTTCATGCGATTCGCCAATGGCTAGGAAAAAATGGTCGTTATCCTGCGCATTAACCAAGCCTACCCGGATGCTGCCCTCAATCGTTTCATACAGCGCCGACAGGCGAATATGCCGGGCAAAGGATTCCTCCGCTGAAACGACGGTCGGTTGCCGTGGTGCCGCCGATTCAGGCGGCGGATCGCCGAACGGTTTTCGGTCCAGGATCACCCGGTAACGATCAAATTCCGGCACGCGGGCCCCCGCCGTGGCCGCCACCAGCGCACCAACTCCTAGAATGGTTACAAACAACCTCATACCCCGCAAGATAACACGCGATTTGAGTCTTGTCATCCCGCAAAACAGCTATGAGAGCCGATTGCGCTGTTGAGAAGGTGCGTGAATAGAGGCTGAAAAGATGGTGGTGAATTTGGAGCCTCTTGCAAAACCTCCCAGGTCGACACGGAGGTCGACCCTCCGGTAAAAAACAGCCGTATTTCGCAGGTTCCCGGAGGGGCAGGCTCCGTCCTGCCCTCATGAATGGGAGGTTTTGCAAGAGCCTGTTTGGATCCCCCATATTGGCGTCGAAAGCCCAATGTTTTTGGGTGGAAGAAGAAAAAAATGCAGATTTTTCGACCACAACACGCGTGCTGCGGGGATTCTTTGCGATGAGAGCACTGGCGAACACCCGGCCGCACTGTACACCGTGATAAGCCGCACACTCGCCTGCTGTCATTTTGAGCGGAGCGGCTCGTCCGCCGTAGCCGACTTCGGCGAAGGCGGAAAGCGGAGTCGAAAAATCTCGTTCTCCGCCGAGCCGCGTCGCCTTTGAATCCGTTCCCAACGCGACGGTCGTTGGCACGATTCTGAGATGTCTTGACTTCGCTACGCTACGCTCGACATGACAAAGTCCCTTCATGCTCAACAACAGCCTCCACACACGCTCCCTCGAAGCACATAATCCATCAGCTTCTTACAGCGCAACCGGCTCAGTGCGGGTGTTAAGGCGCGCGGCGAATTCGCTGCCAGCCGGTCCCGGTTTGGGTGAAACAGAGGCGATCGTGCAGGCGGTCTAGACGGCCTTGCCAAAACTCAAACGATTCCGGGATACAGCGGTACCCGCCCCAGAAGGGGGGGAGCGGGATGTCCTGTCCTTTGAATTTTTCGGCGTACACCTTGACGGTGGCTTCCAGTTCGGCGCGACTGCCGAGCGGAGCGCTTTGTGCGGATGCCCAGGCCCCCAGGCGACTGCCGCGCGGGCGACTACAAAAGTAGGCATACGATTCTTCGGCCGTGAGTCGTTCCACCGAACCTTCGATACGGACCTGCCGCTCGTAGGGTTCCCAGTAGAACAGCAAGGCCACCCGGGCGTTAGCCGCCAGTTCCTGCCCTTTACGACTGTCATAGTTGGTGAAAAAGCGGAAGCCTTGCCGGTCAAAGCCCTTACACAAGACCATGCGGGCGGCGGGTTGGCCAGCGGGGGTGGCCGTGGCCAGGGTCATCGCTTCGGGATAATCCAGCCCACAACGTTGAGCCTCGGCGAACCAGCGTTCGAACTGAACAAAAGGGTCATCGGCACACTCCGCCTCACTGAGGCCCTGCGCGGCCGCCCAGCCCTTACGCCACCATTTACGTATACGCCGCATGGCCGGTGTCAGGTGGCAGGGGGTGGCTCGAATCCGCCCGGTGGCTGGGTTCCAGGACCGGTGGTGGCTTCAACCACATTGATCGGGAGCGATTTTTCATGACGCCCGTCAAGGGCCAGCTCAATAGAGTATTGACCGGGGGCCTCGAACTTCAGCCCGTTCATGTTCAGCACCATATTGGCGCACACGGATTGGACGTCACCCGGGAATTTAATCCCGATGTTGCCGTCGATACCAGGGATGATGGACTTCCCGTCGGCGTCGATCAGGCTAATCTTTACCCGATGGTTGCCTTCCTCAATGCGGTCGAAGCGCACGCGCAGGGCAATGGCGCAATGGGGGTGGACCAGCGGGAATTTGCGCCCGTTAATCCGGTCAAATGCACCGAGCAGATTCAGTTTGCCCCCGCTATCGGTGGCGGCGTCGCATAAAGCAAATACTTCCACTTCCATATCGTTCTCCTTTAGGGATTGGTGGGCTTCAAGGTCAAGGCCCGGTAGACTAGAAATAGCGTGGCCAGCGGGTAGAATTCCGTCATGGGCATGGCGCAGTATAGCGCACTAGCCGCGATCCACCAAATTCTTTGCGCGCGCGGCACGGATTGTGTCCGCACGATGTACCAACCGGTCACGGCCCCCAACAGGGCACCTTGCGGGATCATCGGCATCCGGGTAAACAGGTCCGCCCCGTCCAGGATCAACCCGGCCAGCAGGGCTTGCCACAGCCGTCGCCAGCGCACAACGGCGGCTACCGGTGGGCGCCGCGATGTATTCGATTCCGCTTCCGGTGGCAGGACTTCCGGCTCGTAGATTTCGTGTTTTGGTGGATCGGTTGCCATGGCTGCATCATGCCCGCGAAAGGGCTGTCCCGCAAGTCGATTGCGCTGTTGGAAAGGTGCATTGGACATGACCAAGTCCTTCCAAGTTCAACAACAGCCTCATTCACACGCTCCTCAGATGAATATCTATACCGAAATCCTTACAGCGCAACCGGCTCCCACACGCGCTGGGCCGCTGCCCATTACTTTACCCTCCGGCGGGCGGGGACGCCTCATCAACGGCGTCTTCTGACAGAATCCGGCTTAAGGTTTCGCGCAGGCTTTTGCTGTTATAGGGTTTTTGTACAAAGGCGGTGACGCCTTTGACCGCCATCCGGTCATGTAGCTCGTCTGTGCTGTAGCCGCTGGCGATGATGATGGGAATGCTGGTGTCGCGCTTGCGCAAGTCGCTCAACGCTTCGTCGCCGCTCTTATGCGGCATGGTTAAATCGAGGATAATGGCCACCAGTTGCGCGCGATGTTGCTCATATTTCACCAAGGCCTCTTCGCCATCGTTGGCGGTGATGACGTCAAAGCCCATGCGACCCAGTAGTCGTGAGGCCAGTGCGCGGATCGATTCTTCGTCGTCCACCAATAGCAACGTGCCGCTTCCTTGCCACATGGGTTGTGTTGCCGGTGTGACTGAACCGGTTGATTTAGTCTCGTGTTCATCGGTCGCTGCCGGCAGCAGTAACTTGAAAATAGATCCTTTGTTTTTTTCGCTATAGACTTTCAGGGCGCCCTTGTGTCCGCGCACGATGCCCATCACGGCGGATAAGCCAAGACCGCGCCCGGTGAATTTGGTAGTGAAAAAGGGATCGAAGATGCTGACTAAGGTTTCCTTGTCCATGCCGCACCCGGTGTCGGCCACCTCCACCACCACGTAGAGGCCGGGATCGATCTCGTGGTCGAACAGCACGTCGTCCAGGTAATCTTGATCGCAGTCTAATAACCCCGTGTGTAGTGAAATGGTCCCGTTTTTCTCCTGAAGCGCTTCGGAGGCATTGATGACGAGGTTGAGCAGGATTTGCCGAATTTGTGAGATATCGCCTTTGACGCGTGGCAGTTCAGGTTCGAGATGCACATTGAACAGGGCTCTTTTCGAGATGCTGGTCTTTAATAGATGCAGCATTTCCTCGATCAATTCGTTGACCGAAAAAGATTCGATCACAAAGCGTCCGCGTCCGGCATATGCCAGCATTTGCCGGCACAGGTCGGCGGCCCGGCGCGCGCCGGTTTCGATGGCTCCCAAGGGTTCGCGCGCCGGTGAAACCGGGGAGAGGTCCTGTAACACCAAATCCGCATTGCCCAGGACCGTCGTCAGAATATTATTGAAATCATGGGCGATCCCGCCGGCCAGCAAGCCCAAACTTTCGAGTTTTTGGCTTTGCTGCATTTTGGTTTCCAGCGCCTGGCGCTCGTTCTCGGCTTCTTTGCGTAAATGTGCATTGGTCAGCAGCTTGGCCAGCAGGGTAAGCAGGCTGATCTCCTCCCCGGCCCAGTTACGTTGGGCGCGGACGGTCTCGAAACCAATGAATCCTATGCAACCGGTGTCGGTCATCAACGGGATGGTCATGAGCGACTGGATGCCCTGTTCCAGAAAAACTTTCTTGCCGGGGTCATCATCGTTCATGGTGGCAACATCCGAAACAAAGTAGGGTTCGCCACGCCGATGGAGGGCGGCAGCTTCGGGATACATGGCGATGGGCACGTCCCGCATTGTGGCGTTGGTAGATGCGACCCCTTCTGCACACCACTCGTGGGTGTTGCTCAAGGTTTCCTTGTCCCAGTCGTATGTAAATTGATAGGCACGGTCCGCCCGGTTAAAACAGGCGACCTCTTCCAAGGCTGTCCGGGTGGCCTCATCAATCTGATCCGTGGGCAGGTTGATGAAGCGGGTGGCCAGCTGCATCAGCAACTCCAACAGATGTTGCCAGCGGGCCAGTTGTTCCTCGTAGCGTTTGCGGAAGGTAATGTCATTCACCAGTACCGCAAAATGATGCGGGGCCGGACAGTAGACAATCACTTCAAAGTGGCGGTCCAGTTCGACGCCATAATGCTCAAACCGGTCCGACCGGCCGGTGCGCACGACCTCGGCGTAACGCTGGAGCCAAAACGGTTCCGAGTCGGGCAGCACTTCGTGCAGGGTGCGGCCGATGAGATCACGGGCCTTCAGTCCGGTCTGTTGTTCAAAGGCGCGATTGACTTCCAGGAAGCGGTAGTCAACAGGATTGCCCTGGGCGTCGTAGAGGAGTTCGTGCAAGGCAAAGCCCGAGGTCATCGCTTCGAACAAGCGCCGGTATTTCGCTTCGCTGCGCTGGGATTCGGTAACGCGCTGTAACCGTTGTAGCGTCCCGGCCAAGACCGTGAGGAAGAGGGTGAGGATGACACCTGCGCCACCGATCACCACGCCGACCCGGATCGGATACGTGGCCAGAAACGTATCGGTTGGACACGCCTCAAAGGCCAGTACACGACCGAAAGCCGGTAGCGCTTGCCGGTACTGGCGGACCTCCATAAGCGGGCATTTATCCCCGCCAACGGCAGGGGCATGCGCGGCAGACGGCGGAAAGGTGGCGGCACCGGTAATGGTGGCCGTGGCATCCACGTCGTAGAGGCGCACTTCCACCATTGGCTTCAACGGGGCCAATTCGCTGAAGGCTGCCTCCAGTAACGTTTGCAGGTCCAGCACGCCCCACACCCAGCCGGTTTGGCGAGGAACCCGTGCCGCCATTCCGGGCGGGACGGTCAGTGTGCGGTACAGTAATAATCGGGCATGGGCTTCCGCTTTGAGGGACGACGGCCATACGGTGGCGTGGGTATACATGGGCACGCGCGCCGCACGTGCCAGCGCGGTTTCCAGTAAAACGTCGCTGCCGTGATCCAAATCCCGTAGTACGTGCCACCGGTCCGGAGGATGAAAGTGGTACGTCAACTGACGTGTCGTCTCGGGGCCGGTCACACTCCCAGCCTGCTCATGGTCGCCATCAACGGCCTGGGCCATGGGGTCCACCAGTAGGCTGTCCGGGCCGGGAATCCAGCCAAGTCCGGTTAATGCGGATTGTGCTGTCACCGCTTCGGCGAAATGGGCGAACTCCTCCGCATCCACAAATTCACTGGCCTCAAAGAAGCGTTGGACCGTGCGTAACTTGCCGTCTATACGTGCCAGCGTTTGCCGTACGACCTCGGCATGGGCATCGGCCAGTCCCTCAAACGCCATGCGTTGCTCCCGCACCTCGTAATCCATGCTCCAAGTCCCAAGCACCAACGAGAATGCCAGCCCAAAGCAAGTGAGAAACCCTATTTCCGCATAACGCAAAATGTGGCGCGAGGCCGGCGGCAGGCGGTACTTGACGGCCAGGACCAAGCCGCCCAATAGCAACACCACCAACAGTAAGCTGCCCCCCCACACGCCGGGGCGCCGCGCGGCGCGGAGCTGGGCGGCCCAATCTTCCGTGGTGATATCGAACCCCACCACCATCGTGATGGCGTCCGCCGCCGGATCATATACCGGTGCCAGGGCCGTGATAAAGCTGCCGTATTCATCGGTATAGGGTCCGAACACAACCGGGCGCCCGTCGTCAAAAATCGTGATGGCCGCAGGCGGGGGTTGCTCATAAATCACGCCCGGCGGGGAAGCCATTGGATCGCCCGGATCATAGCTTTCGGGGCCGAAGAGCAATGATTCCCCGCGCTTGCGCATGCTGTAAATACCGCGATTTGGCATAATGCGGCTAAAGGCCTTCATCGAGTTGCTGATTTCGATGAAGGCCGGGTGATCCCGGTCGGCAGACGTGAAGCTAAGCGCGCGGGCCGACTCCAGCGGTATGGCGGCCGCCATGTCCATGGCGTTGCGTAAT
>PWVE01000118.1 GCA_003562335.1 PVC group bacterium | reverse complement strand
CTTTTTTTCTCCTCTCCTGATCGACCACATTTTCCGACGCTTCCAATCGGCTATCTACCCCACTTTCCCACCATTTGCGAGTAGGATGACCTGATAAGGCTTATGAGTCAACACCAATTGCACCCTTTTTGATGTCATACTTTCCACGATAAACGCCAGCGAATCAAGCAACCGGCCATCCACAAACAGGGCGCTTGCAAAACCTACCATTCATGGTGGCAGGACGGCGTTCTGTGCGTGTACGGATCAGTAACCGTTTAAGGGTGGCGGGTAAATGTGGCGCCTCCTCCCAGCAGATTGCTTGGTCAATGAGAATCGCGGCCGCTGAAAAGACCGAACAATGGGGCTTGACGGAACATGTGCGTCCGCTTATGGTCATTCACAAGCTGATTACGGGCGTTTAGCTCAGCGGGAGAGCGCTACCTTCACACGGTAGATGTCACAGGTTCAAATCCTGTAACGCCCACCACCCTGCCCCCTATATCCAGCATCGACCACGGGTGCGTGATCTAGGCCCATTGCTAAGGCCGCAATCTCCTCCGATCGGCGTCGCGCATTTCGCCAGCGGGCAAACGCACCGCGCAGTGGGCGTTGAGGATTTAGCCAGTCGGTGAACGACGCGTGCGAAGACCGCAGCTCGTTCAACACACGGAAATTACGCGCGCCCCCGTCATTACCGGAGCTTAACCCCGGATTGGCGTTGCCGTGATCGGTGGTAATAATCACCAGGGTGTCCGGGTGCTGATCGGCAAACGCCACGGCGGCCCCAATCGCGTCATCGAATGCAATCTGATCATATAATAGCGCAGCGTGGCTTGTCAGGGGCGGTTGTTTTATGGCAAGGTAAACGAGTTCCAAGCCTTGGAAGTCCCCGGTGGCCTGTTTTCCAAGCGTTGGAACTTTTTTGCATAATTCTTCCAAACCTTGGAAGCCCGCGGCCATGGGTTTTCCAAACGTTGGAAATGTGGAGTACGTCAGTGGGAGCCGATGGCATGAAGGAACACTATCCGTTTAAAACAATTGAAGCCAAGTGGCAACAGTACTGGGAAGACCAGGGACTGTTTGCCACCGATGTGACCGATGCGCGTGACAAGTATTATTGCCTGATGATGTTCCCCTACCCCTCCGGCACGCTGCATGTGGGACACGGGCGCAATTACATTATCGGGGATGCCGTGGCCCGCTACAAAAAGATGCGCGGTAAACGGGTACTGACGCCGATGGGCTGGGACGCGTTCGGTTTGCCGGCGGAAAATGCGGCCATCAAGACCGGCACCCATCCGCGTACCAGCACGCTGAATAACATCGCTACCATGAAAAAGCAGTTGCGGGCCTGGGGCTGCGGCTATGACTGGGCGCGCGAGGTCACCTCCTGCGAACCCGATTACTATAAATGGACCCAATGGCTCTTTCTGAAACTCTATGAGCGCGGTCTGGCCTACAAAAAGGAAGCGGCGGTTAACTGGGATCCGGTGGACCAAACCGTTTTGGCCAATGAACAAGTGCTGCCCGACGGCACCGCCGAACGGTCAGGCGCCCGCGTCGAAAAAAAGATGCTGTCGCAGTGGTTTTTCAAGATCACCGCCTACGCGCAACGGTTGCTGGACGACCTGGAAACACTCGACGGCTGGCCGGAACGCGTCAAGGCGATGCAGGAAAACTGGATCGGCCGTAGCGAAGGTGCCCGGATCGAGTTCCCGTTGGTGCCACGTAACGACGGGGTCGCCGATGAAACCGACACGATCCCCTGCTTTACCACGCGCGTGGACACGATCTACGGCTGTACCTATATGGTGCTGGCCCCCGAATATCCGGGTATTGAAACGTTCGTGGCCGGGCTGCCGGAAGAAGATAGCGTGCGCGACTTCATTGCCACGGCTGGCCGTCTGAGCGCCATCGAACGCACAACCGAGGGCGATAAGAACGGCGTGTTTACCGGGCGCTATGTGGTCAACCCCTTCAACCACGAAACCATTCCGCTCTGGATTGGTGATTACGTGCTGTTGGAATACGGGACGGGTGCCGTAATGGCGGTACCCGCCCATGACACGCGCGACTGGGCCTTTGCGCACAAGTACGATTTGCCGATCCGAATATCCATCCAAAATCCGGACCGCACGCTGGACTTGGCGACCATGACCGAGGCCTACGTCGACGACGGCGTGGTGGTCGATGCGATACCGTTCAGCAACCTGCCCAATCGCGAGGCGATACCCAAAATGGCGGCCTACGCTGAAGTTCAAGGGTTTGGCAAAGCCGTGGTGCAATACCGGTTGCGTGACTGGCTGATCAGCCGCCAGCGCTATTGGGGCGCGCCAATCCCGATCATCTATTGTGACGACTGCGGCATGGTGCCCGTGCCGGAGGCTGACTTGCCGGTGAAGCTGCCGATGGACGTGGAATTCAAGCCGTCGGGTGAATCCCCGCTGAAACGCCACCCGGACTTCCAGCAGGTGCCCTGCCCGCGTTGTGGCAAGCCTGCCCGCCGGGAAAGCGATACGATGGACACGTTCGTGGACTCGAGCTGGTATTTCTTTCGCTACCTTTCCGCCCGGGACGATGCCCAGGCCGTCGACACGGCCTGTTGCGATCAGTGGATGCCGGTCGATCAGTACATCGGCGGCATTGAACACGCCATCTTACACCTGATGTATGCTCGTTTCTTTACCAAGGCCATGTACGACCTGGGCCTGGTGCACTGTGAAGAACCGTTTGCCCAATTGTTCACGCAAGGGATGATTACGAAACGCAGCGAGCAGGACGGACAGCTTTACAAGATGTCCAAATCGAAAGGCAACGTTGTCAGTCCGGAAGCCTTGATTGAAGCGTTCGGTGCCGATACCGTACGGCTCTACACGTTGTTCATCGGTCCGCCGGAGAAGGAAGCGGAGTGGAACGATGATGCCGTGGAAGGCGCTCACCGGTTTTTACGCCGAATTTGGCGACGGGTGTATCTGCACCGCGACTGGTTGGTGGCGGCCCGGGATGCCCAACCCATGCTGGACCAACTGCCAGCGGACGCGCGGGCGCTCTACCGCAAATTGCATGAATCCATCCAACGCATCACGCGCGATTTGGAAGGCGCGTTCCATTTCAATACCGCCATCGCCCAGATCATGGAACTGATGAACGCGCTGGACGACGTGGAGGTGAGCGCGGACCATCCGGAACCGGTGCGGGCCGTGTATCGCGAAACACTGGAATCCGTCGTGCTGTTGCTGTCGCCTTTTGCCCCGCACATTGCCGAGGAGTTGTGGCAGGAGCTGGGCAATCCGCCCAGCATCTTGAATGCGGAGTGGCCCCGCGTTAACGAGGCCGCCTTGCACCGGGACGAAGTGGAAATGGTGTTGCAGGTGAACGGGAAGGTACGCGGCCGGATTATGATGCCCGCCACAGCCGATCAACATGCTGTGGAGGAAGCGGCCCGTGACAACCCGCAGGTTCAGAAATGGATCGCCGGCAAAACCATCCGCAAAGTCATCGTCGTACCGGGCAAGTTGGTCAACATCGCGGCGGGTTGAGTCTTCCCGGCAGCCTCGGAAGGCTGCCCTTCAACCATACATCTATCTTTCGCCATGTTGTCCGTATGGCTACCATAACAGAAATCAAAGCAACGCCTCCCGCATCTGCTCAAACGCGGATGAATAGCAGGTTTCCCTAGCATACCAGCAAACCATCATTAGCTCCTTAATCGGAAATTGTTTGAGTAAATGAGTTGGTAATATAGCCTGATGTTTTGCCCATTCCAAGCGTTGTAAGTGTTCAGTGTTCAGTGTTCAGGAGTCCTCGGAGCCAGCGCCCCTATTGGGGACAGATGACGAGGGTATTTTTGGCATTT